>CAISKG010000165.1 GCA_903885855.1 uncultured Planctomycetaceae bacterium | reverse complement strand
CGTCGTCGGCGGGGCGAAGGTCTTCCCGAAGCGCGTCGAGGAGGTGCTCCGCGGCGTGCCGGGCGTCGCCGAGGCGCGGGCCTACGGCCTCCCCAACGCGCTCACCGGCGAGATCGTGGAGGGCCAGATCGTCCTCGCCGACCCGCTCCCTGCGGGCGCGACCCCCGACGGCGTCCGCGCCGCGGCGTTGGCCGCCTGCCGCGGGGCGCTCGAGGCGCACGCCGTCCCGCGGATTCTCGACATCACGCGGAAGCTCGCCACCAACCCATCCGGCAAGGTGGTTCGCCGCCCGGTCGGCACCTGACGGAGCTTGCCGCGGCGGCGCCCGGCGCCGCCCACGGGCGCGATGCACGAGGCCGACTCCCCTTCGTCGCAGGATCCGGCCCCCGGCGCGGGGCATGGGGCCGTGACGGTCGTCTCCGGAGGGTCGCGCGGGCTCGGTCTGGCGGTGGTGGAGAGGCTCCTCGAGCGCGGCGACCGCGTGGCCACGTTCTCGCGGCGCGGTTCGGAGGGCCTCGGGGCGCTGGCGCGCCGGCACGGGGATCGCCTCCTCCACCGCGCCGTCGACGCCGCCGACCCGGGGGCGCTGCGGCATTTCGTCGCCGAGGCCTGCGACGCCTTCGGCACCATCGACCACTGCGTCGCGAACGCCGCGGTGGCGGCGGAGGGGGTTCTGGCGACGATGCCCGACGCCGACATCGACGCCATGCTGGGGGTGAACCTCCGGGGCTCGATCGTGCTGGTGCGGGAATGCGTGCGCCGGTTCCTGGCCCGGCCGGCCGCGGCGGGGCCGCGTCCCCCGGGGAGCGCATCGGTGGTGGTCGTCTCGAGCATCGTCGCGGCGCGCGGCAGCCCGGGCCTGGCGGTCTACGCCGCCACCAAGGCCGGGCTCGAGGGATTCGCCCGGGCGCTCTCGCGCGAACTGGGCCCGCGCGGGATCCGCGTCAACGCCGTCGCCCCCGGGTTCCTGGCCACGGAACTGTCCGCCTCGCTGCCCGACGAGCAGCGGGCCCGGATCGTCCGCCGCACCCCCCTCGGGCGCCTCGGCGAGCCGGCCGACGTGGTCGGCGCGATCGCCTTCCTCACCGGCGCCGACGCCGCGTTCCTGACCGGCGTGACGCTGACCGTGGACGGCGGCGGCGCGACCTGACGGGGCGCGGCTCCCGTCGCCGGCGCGGGGGACGTACACTTCCCCCGTCGTCCGGGCGCGTCGCGCCCTCCCTTCCGGCACCCGGTCCATGACGCTTCCCGTTTCCGCTGGTGACGCGGCCGAGGGCGTGCGCCGGGTGGTGATCGTCGGCGCCGGCGGGTTCGGCCGCGAGGTGCGCTTCTGGGCGCGCGACGCCTGGGGCGGAGCGGGCGTGGAGTTCGCCGGCCACCTCGGCGCGGCGACCGGCCGCCCCGACGGGACGCTGCGCCTGCTCGGCGAACCCGACGCGCACGCGCCGCGCGACGACGAGGGCTTCCTCCTGGCGATCGGGATCCCCGGGGTGCGCCGGAGGGTGGCCGAGGATCTCGCCTCCCGCGGCGCCCGCTTCCTCACGCTCGTCCATCCCACCGCGGTGGTGGCGCCCACGGCGCGCATCGCCGCGGGCGCGGTGATCTGCCCCGGCGCCGTGATCAGCGACGCGGCGGTCGTGGGCCCCTGGGCACTGGTCAATTACCACGCCTCGGTGGCCCACGACGCGGAGGTGGGCCCCTTCGCCGTCCTCTCCCCCTACGCGACCCTCGCGGGCCGGGCGCGCGCCGGGGCCGACGCCTTCCTCGGCCTCCACGCCTCCATCGGGCCCGGCTGCACGCTCGGCGATCGCTCGAAGATCAGCGCCAACTCCTGCCTCCTCTCCGACGCGCCCCCCGATTCGATCGTCTACGGCGTGCCGGGACGCGTCGGCCCGCTGCTCCCCTGACCTGCGGGGGCGGCGGCCCGTGCGCCCCGCTCATGGCATGACCCCCATCCGCGTCGCCGCGCACGTCGATCTCCGCTACACCACGCGGCGCCCGACCGGCGTCGACAAGCACGTGGCGCGGATGGTGCGCGGCCTGGCGGCCACGCCCGGCTTCGACGTCGCCGTCGCCGCCCCGCGCGGACAGCTGGAGGGGGGGCGGCTCCCGGCCGCGAGCAGCCTCGCCGGTCTGCCGGTCCGCCCCCTGCCGCTGTCCAACCGCGTCGGCCGGGCGGTGTGGGGCGTGTGCGGGGCGCCGACCTTCGACCGTCTCTGCCCGGGGATCGACTGGGTCTGGTCGCCGCAGGAACTGTGGGCCCCGGGGGGCCGGGCCCGGTCCGCCGTCACGATCCACGGCGTCACCTACTTCGAGCCCTCGCTGCCCGGCCGCGACGCGCCGCGCGCCCGGCTCGAGCGCGCGAGGCTGGGCTGGTTCCTCCGCCGCGTCTGCCGCCACGCGGATCTCGTCCTGCCGGTGTCCCCCTACCTGGAGCGCTTCCTCGTCGACCGCTTCGGCCTCGATCCGGCCCGGTCGGTCGTCGTGGGCAACGGCGTCGACGAGGTGTTCTTCGCCGCCGGCGACGGGGCCGCCGGCGCGGCCCACGACCGTGACCGGCTCCTCGTCGTCGGGGGCCTCAACGCCTGGGACGGCGGGGAGCGCGTCCTCGCCAGCGCCGACGCACTCGCCCGGCGCCTGCCGGGCATGACGATCGACGTGGTGGGTACGATGGACGACGCGCGGACCGTGCGGTCGTGCGCCGCCAGGGGCAACGTCCGCCGCCTCGGCTACCGCCCCGCCGCCGAGCTGGCCGCGATGATGCCCGGATACCTGGCCCTGCTCTACCTCCCCAACGTCGAGTCCTTCGGGATGGTCGCGCTCGAGGCGATGGCGGCCGCACTGCCGGTGATCGCCTGCCGGCTGACCGCCGTGCCCGAGACGGCCGGCGCGGCCGCCCGGTACGTCGACGAGGATCGGCCCGCGGACGTCGTCGACGCCGTCGAGGAATTGCGATCCGACCCCGCGGCCCGGGCGCGGTGGGTGGCCCTGGGCCGGGAGCACGCCCGCGGCCGCGACTGGGCCTCGTGCGTCGCCCGGCTGGCCGCGGCCCTCGGCGGCGGCGCCCCTGCGACGGTGCCGTCGTGAGCGCCGCCGGCGGCACGGGGATCCGGCGGCTGGTGTTCTGGCAGCCGATCGTCAGCCCCCACCAGCGCGACTTCCTCGAGATCCTCCAGGCGCGGCACGCCGGCGAGGTGATCCTGGCCGCCGAACGGCCGTTGCCCGCGGAACGCCTCGCCCAGGGCTGGCCGCCGGTGGTGCACGAACGGGTGCAGGTCGTCGACGTCTCCGGCGCCGCGGGCTTCGAGCGGCTGGTGGCCCACGATCGCGCCGACACGCTCCACCTCTTCAGCGGCTTCTTCTCCCACCCGACCGTGTGGCGCGCCTTCCGCCGGCTCGTGCCCTCCGCGGCGCGGCTGGGGATCGTCTCGGAGGCACCGCAGCTCGGCCCTCTCGCCGGGCCGCTGAAGATCCTCCGCGGCCGGCTGCTCGTGCGGCGCTACGGCGATCGCTTCGCGCTGGTGCTCCCCATGGGGGCGGTGGGGCGGCGGTTCTTCGAGGCGGTGGGATTCGCCCCGGCGCGGCTGGCGACCTTCGGCTACCACGTCGCCGTCCCCGATCTCGCCGCCACGCCCGATCCGGCGCCGGGGCCGGTGCGGATCGTGGCCGCCGGGCAGCTGATTCGGCGCAAGGGCTTCGACGTCCTCCTCGAGGCGCTGGCGACCCTCCCCGCCGGCGGCTGGGAGTGCGACCTCTTCGGCGACGGCCCGCTCCGCCGGGGGCTCGAGACCGAGGCCGCCCGGCAGGGGGCGACGCGCGTCCGCGGGACGGTCCCCCATGCGGCGCTGGTGGCGGAGCTCGAGCGGGCCGATCTCGCCGTGGTCCCCAGCCGCCACGACGGCTGGGGGATGCTCGTCAACGAATCCCTCGGCGCCGGCACGCCGGTGGTCTGCACGGACGCCTGCGGTGCCGCCGATCTGCTCGACGACCCCGTCGCCGGCGCCGTCGTGCCGGCCGGCGACGTCGCGGCGCTGGCGGCGGCGCTGCGCCGCGCCGTGGAGGGGGGTAAGATCGACGGGGCGCGGCGGGCCCGGGTGCACGCCGTGGCCCTCCGGCACGGTCCGGAGAGGGCGGTGGAGCGGTTCCTGGCCCTCGTCGCGGCGCTCCGCTGAAGCGCCGTCCGGCGGCCGGCACGGCTCCCGGGGATCCCCATGAAGTCTCCCGCCACCGCCGCGCCGCCTCCTCCCGGGCTCCCGCCGCGGGTGCTCCTGGTGTCGAGCACGCTGGACGACGACGGCGGGATCCCGGTCTGCGTGGCCCAGCTGGCCGAGGGGCTGGCGGGGCACGGCGCGGCGGTGGAAATCGCCGGGCAGCATGCCGCGCGGCCGGCGACCGTGATCAGCGACGTCGCCTCGCGCGGCCTGGCGACGCTCTCCGCGATCGCGGCGCCCTGGCATCCGCTCGGGCAGTGGCGCGCGGCGCGGCGCATGCGCCGGATCGTGTCGGCCTCCGCGGCGCGCGCGGCGGCGGAGGGGCGGCGCTTCGTGGTGCACCTCCATGGCGTGTGGGTGGCGCCGGTGCAGGCCGCGGCGCGAGCGGCGACGGCGGCCGGGGCCACGCTCGTGATCTCGCCGCACGGCATGCTCCGCGCCGAGGCGCTGCGGAAGAGCCGGTGGCGCAAGCGCCTGGTGTGGCATGCCAGCCTGCGCCCGCTCCTCCTCCGCGCCGACACGCTGCACGTCACGAGTCCGGCGGAGGGGGAGGATCTCGTCGCCCTGCTCCCCGGCTGCGAGCCGCGGCTCGTGCCGCTGGGGGTGCGGCCCCCGGCGGACGCGCCGCGCGGCAGGGCCGCGGGGGGGGTGCGCCGCGCGGGCTACCTGGGCCGGCTGCTGCCGATCAAGCATCTCGACGGCCTGCTCGAGGCCTGGAAGGCGGCGGCCCCGGCGGGCTGGCGGCTGTCGATCCGCGGGCCGTCGGACGGGCACGAGGCGGCACGGCTCGCCGCCCTGGCCGACCGGCTGGGGATCGCCGCGGAGGTGGAGATCGGCGGCGCGGTGCCGCAGGAGGGGCTGGGGGAGCACTTCGCGTCGCTGGAGCTGTTCGTGCTGCCGTCGCGTTCCGAGGCGTTCGCGCTGGTGGTGGGGGAGGCGCTGGCCGCCGGCGTGCCGGCGATCTGCACCACCGCCGCCCCGTGGGCCGCGATCGCCCCCCGCGGCTGCGGCTGGAGCGTGGCGCCGACCGTGCCGGCGCTGGCGGAGGCGCTGGAGCGGGCCACGGCGCTGGCTCCGGAGGCGCTTCAAGCGATGGGGCGGCGCGGGCAGGCGTGGGTCCGTGCGGAGTATTCCTGGGGGCACGTCGCGGGGCGCCATCTCGACGAGTTGTACCGGTGCGCACGCGCCGCTCCCGCGCCCGTTCCACCGCCCCCCGCTTGAATCCGGCCCACCTGGGGGCCATGCTTCAGTCGCTCCGTCCCTCCCGCCTCCGGCGACGCGATGAATCTCCGCAGGGCCGTCATCACCGCCGCCGGGCCGGCCCGCCAGGAGTTTCCCCTCCAGCGCCTCGTCGACCGCGACGGCCGGATGCGGTCGGCGCTGGGGATCATCGTCGACGAGGCCCTGGCGGCCGGTGCCGACGAGATCGCCGTCGTGGTGCGCCCCGGCGACGAGGAGGCCTTCCTCGAGGCGATCGACGAGCCGCCGTCGCGCCTGGAACTGATCCCCCAGCCCCGCCCCGAGGGCTACGGGGCCGCCGTCCTCCTGGCCCGGGATTTCGTCGGCGACGAGCCGTTCCTGCACCTCGTCGGCGACCACCTCTACGTCAGCGACACCGAGACCCGCTGCGCGCGGCAGCTGGTGGAGATGGCGCGGGCCGAGGCCTGCGCGGTGTCGGCGGTGCAGCCGACGCGCGAGAGCATGCTCCCCTGGTTCGGCACCGTGGGAGGCCGGCGCGTGGCGCGGTCCGACCGGCTCTACGAGATCGAGACCGTCGTCGAGAAGCCCACGCCGACGCGTGCCGAGCAGGATCTCTCGGTGCCCGGGCTGCGTGCCGGCCACTACCTGTGCTTCTTCGGGATGCACGTCCTCACGCCGACGATCTTCGATCTCCTCGCCGCCGCCGCGCCGGACGAGCGCCGCTCGCTGTCGACGGCGCTGGAACGCCTGGCGCGGCGGGAGCGCTACCTCGCCCACCAGGTGTCGGGCGTGCGCTTCGACCTCGGCCTCCCCTACGGGCTGCTCACGGCGCAGCTGGCGCTGGCGCTGGCCGGCCGGGACCGCTCCGAGGTGCTCGCGCGGATCGTGGAGCTCCTCGCGCGGCAGCCGCAGTCGCCATGAGCAGGCTCGTCGCGATCATCACCGCCGACGACGAGGCGCTGCGCGACCGGTCGATCGACGAGGCCTGCCGCGGCCTCGACGCGGGCGGCCTGCTCGCCGAGGCGGCGGCCCTCGACGCCTTCCGGCGCGGCTGCCCCAACCTCTACCGCCGGGTGCGGGCGCTGTTCTTCCTGGCGGCGATCCACCGCTACCACCTCCCCGCGGCGCTCGGCGAACGCCCCGACGCCGCCGGGGCGGCCACGATCCCGGCCCCGGGCGTGGCCTTGCTCCTGGCCCGGCGCTACGACGAGGCGATCGACCTGCTGCTGGCCTGCGCCGCGTCGGGCCCGTCGGCGGGCCTGTCGAGCGCCCTGGCCGCGGCCTACCGCGACCTCGGCCTGCAGACGCTCGCCAATCAGGTGCGGCAGTCGGTGCGGGCGATCCGGGGCAACCAGTGGATGTTCCGCGTGGGGCATCCGGTCGACCATCCGCTGCGCGTGCGGCGCGAGCTGGTGCGGCGCGGCGATGGCGGCGCGGGGACGCCCTTCCCGGTGCTCCACGAATCGACGCCGGTGCGCATGGATCTGTCGCACGCGGGCTGGAGCGACATCTTCTTCCTGGGGATGGACTGCCCCGAGGCGGCGCGCGTCCTCAACATCTCGGTGGATCTCGGCGTCCACGGCCGCGACCCGGCGCCGCGCCCCCCGGTGGAGGCGTTCTTCCGCGTCATCGACGAGCCGATCCTGCGCCTCACGAGCATCGACCTCGACGCCACCGCCGACATCGCCGACGTCGCCGAGGTGTTCGATTTCGGCCGCGACCACCTCGGCCTCCTCAAGGCGGCGGTGATCGCCTCGGGGATCGTGCCCCCGGGCATCGAGGGCTCGGGGGCGAGCCTCGCCGAAGTGTTCGCCGTCGTGGTCGGCCCCGGCCTCGGCCTCGAGCTCGTCAGCAGCGTCAACGGGATCCCCAAGGGGTCGCGCTTGGCGGTGTCGACGAACCTCCTGGCCTCGCTGATCGCCGTCTGCATGCGCGCCACGGGGCAGGCGCGGTCGCTCTCCGGCGGGCTCGACGAGGGGGAGCGGAGGCTGGTGGCGGCGCGCGCGATCCTGGGCGAATGGCTCGGGGGCAGCGGTGGCGGCTGGCAGGATTCCGGCGGTGTGTGGCCGGCGGCGAAGCTGATCCGTGGCGTGGCGGCCGTGGAGGGGGACCCGGAGTACGGCATCAGCCGGGGCCGGCTCCTCCCCAGCCACGAGCCGGTGCCCCTGGGCGCCGATCTGCAGGAATCGTTGGTGCTCGTCCACGGCGGAATGGCGCAGAACGTCGGCCCGATCCTGGAGATGGTGACGGAGAAGTACCTCCTCCGCAGCGGCGCCGAGTGGCGGGCGCGGCGGGAGGCGGGCGAGGTGCTCGACGAGATCATCGCCGGCGTGTCGGCCGGTGACGTGCGCCGGATCGCCGCCGCCACCACGCGCAACTTCACCGGGCCGATCCGCACGATCATCCCCTGGGCGAGCAACGCCTACACCGAGGCCCTCATCGACGGCGTCCGGGAGCGTTACGGGGGGCGATTCTGGGGCTTCTGGATGCTCGGCGGCATGTCGGGGGGCGGGATGGGGTTCATCTTCGATCCCGCCGTGCGGGAGGAGGCCCAGGCGGCGCTGGCGGAGATCATGGCGGCGGCCAAACGCCGCTTCGAACACGGCCTGCCCTTCGCCATGGAGCCGGTGGTGTACGACTTCGCCGTCAATCCGCGCGGCACCTGGTGCGCGTGCCGCGAGGGGGCCGACGCCCTCCTCCCGGCGGGCTACTACGCGCGCACGGTCCCGCATCTGCTGCGCTCGGCGCGACGCGAGCTGCCGGAGTCGCGACGTCTCGAACTCGAGCTCTTCGGGGCGGCCTGCCGCTCGCGGCCCGACATGGCCGGCATGGTGGACACGCTGTTCGACAAGCTCCTTCCCCCGGCGGCCGCGGCGCGCACGGGGGGCAGGGAGCTGCGGGCGGCGCTCGAGGCGCTGGGCTTCGACGAGGCGGAGCACGAGCAGATCCGTGCCGACCTGCGTGCCGGGCGCATCGGCCTGGCGCAGAACCGCCTGCCCGCGGCGACGGCCATCGAGGACGTGGCCGACGGGGACGTCGGCTGGTGGGAGCCCGGGGCCGACGCCGACGGCGGTCTCCGCGCGGCGGGGGTCGACGCGATCCGCCGCGGCGAGGCGGCGGTGGTCACGCTCGCCGCCGGCGTCGGCAGCCGATGGACGCAGGGCGCCGGCGTGGTCAAGGCGCTCAATCCCTTCTGCCGCCTCGCGGGGCGGTGGCGAACCTTCCTCGACGTGCACGTCGCCAAGGCGCGCCGCACGGCGCGGCTGGCGGGGGGCACGGTCCCGCACGTCGTCACCACGAGCCATCTCACCCACCCGCAGCTCGAGGCGGCCGGGCTGCCGGTGATCCTCTCGCCGGGGCGTGCGGTGGGGCTGCGGATGGTGCCCATGGTGCGCGACCTGCGCTTCTCCTGGGAGGAGAGCGCGCAGCAGACGCTCGACGAGCAGCGCGAGAAGATGCGCGACAGCGTCCGCGCGGCGCTCGTGGCCTGGGCGGAACGCGCCGGCGAGGGGAGCGACTACACCGACAACACGCTCGCCCAGTGCCTCCATCCGGTGGGGCACTGGTACGAGATCCCCAACATGCTGCGGAGCGGCGTCCTCGCCCGGCTCCTCCGCGCGCAGCCGCGCCTCCGCTGGATCATGCTCCACAACATCGACACCGTGGGCACCGATCTCGACCCGGCGCTGCTCGGCCGCCACATCGACGGCGGCGCCGCGGTGACGGTGGAGGTGATCCCCCGGCACCTCGAGGACCGGGGCGGCGGCCTGGCGCGCGTCAACGGGCGGCCGCGGCTCGTGGAGGGGCTGGCGATGCCGCGCGAGGAGGACGAATGGCGCCTCCGCTTCTACAACACCCTCACCTCGTGGATCGACCTCGACGCGCTGCTGCGGCTCTTCGGACTCGGGCGTGCCG
Organism: uncultured Planctomycetaceae bacterium; assembly: GCA_903885855.1. GTDB lineage: Bacteria > Planctomycetota > Planctomycetia > Pirellulales > UBA1268 > QWOP01. Next base: position 5,705 of record CAISKG010000165.1, on the reverse strand, counting down.
AGGTCCTCGCCGCCGGGGAGGGCGACGCGGGCGCCCAGGCGGCGATCGCCGCCGCGGTGCGGCGCGTGTCGGCGCGGATGCCCACCTACGTCACCCTGAAGGACGTCAAGAAGCGCTGGGGCCACGGCCAGGAGGACGTCTTCCCGGTGGCCCAGTTCGAGAAACTCTGGGGCGACGTCACGGCGCTGCCGGAGGTCCCCACGCGCTACGTCGTCGTGCCCCGGGTGCGCGGCCGGCAGCTGAAGGACGTCGCGCAGCTCGACGGCTGGCTGCGCGACGGCTCCGCCGCCGCGGTCGAGGCGCTCGGCGACTGGGACTGACGCGCCCGGGGGCCCTTCCCGCGGCATGGCGCCGCATCCGGGGGGCGGCTCAACCGCGGCCGTCCGATCTGTTAGGCTCCCCGCCATGAGCCGATCCGAGCCCACGCCCCAGCCCCTCTCCGTCTGGGTGGTGAACCCTTTCGACGACATTCCCGGGGAGGGGCTGCCGCCGCTGCGGTTCTGGACGCTCTGTCGGATCCTGGCGGGCCGCGGCCACGACGTCACCTGGTGGTCGGCCGACTACAGCCACCGCCGCAAGACGCGCCGCAGCCCCCCTCCGCCCGCCGTGGAGGAGGAGGAGGGCTTCGGGATCACGCTCCTGCCGGTGCGTCCCTACGCCCGCAACGTCTCCCTGGCCCGGCTGCGGAGCCATCGGGACTTCGGCCAGGCCCTGGAGCGAACCGCCCAGGGGGCGGTGGCCCGGGGGGCGCTCGAGCGCCCCGACGTGATCCTGGCGAGCGTCCCGCCGCTGGAGGGCGCCGAGGCGGCCGCGCGGCTCGCGCGCCGGCTCGATGCCGTGCTGGTCGTCGACCTGATGGACCTGTGGCCCGAGACGTTCCGGCGCCTCCTTCCCGGGCCGGAATGGCTGCGCGGGCTGGTGGCGCCGCTCCTCCTGGGGGGCATGGAACGGCGGCGGCGCGCCCTGTTGGAGACGGCCGACGGCGTGTCGTCGGCGACGCGAACCTACGCCGACGTCGCCCTGCGCGACGTGCCCGGCACCCGTCCGCTCCACGTCTGCCATCTGGGGGCCTACCTCCAGGACTACCCCGAGCCCCCCCGGGCGCGCCCCATCGATGAGCCGGGGGTGGCCGCCGCGGCCGGCGGCGACGGCGTGCTGCGCTGCATCTACTCGGGCACCCTCGAGGCGGGGCAGGATCTCGACGCGCTCGTCGCGGCGGCACGCGCGCTGGGCGCGGCCGGTCGCGCGGTGGAGATCCACGTGGCCGGGACGGGCAGCCTCGAGGCCCGGCTCCGCGCCGACGCCGCCGGGATCCCCGCCCCCTGCCGGTTCGTGGTCCACGGCCTGCTGCCGCGCGGGGCCTATACGGCGCTCCTGGCCCGCTGCGACGTGGGGATCGTGGCGGTGAAGCCCGAATCGCTGGTGGCGCTCCCCTACAAAGCCTGCGACTACGCCGCGGCGGGGTTGGCGATCCTCCACGGCCTCGGCGGCGAGCTTGCGGATCTCGTCGACGAGTTCCGTGCCGGCGGCACCTACACGGCCGGCGACGGCGCGTCGCTGGCGCGCGCGATCGAGGGGCTGGCGGACGACCGCGGCCGCCTGTTCCTCCTGCGCCAGGGCGCCCGCCGGCTCGCCGAGGGGCGCTTCGACCGCGAGCTGACCTACGCCCGCTTTGCCCGCTGGATCGAGTCGCTGGCGGATTGAGCCATGGAGTGCCTCGTCACCGGCGCCGGGGGATTCGTCGGGCGCGGCGTGATCGAGGCCCTCGCGGCGGCCGGCCACGGCGGCATCGCCACCGGCCGCAGCGCCCCGCGGCGGCTTCCTGCCGGATGGGTCGGCCGGGAGCGCGCGGCGATCCTCGCGGCGCCCGCGCCGGCGGGCCTCGGCGCCATCGTCCATCTCGAGGTGCTGCAGGATGGCGCGGGTGACGCGGCGGCGCTCGAACGCGTCAACGTCGGCGGCACCGTGGAGTGGCTGGAGTGGGCGGCGCGGGGCGGCATCGCGCGCGTGGTGTTCGTGAGTTCCATGCTCGCCGTGGCGGCGCGCGGGGGGCCGATCCTCGAGGACGCCCCCCCGGCGACCGGCGACTCCTACGGCGCCACCAAGGCGCGGGCGGAGGCGGCGGTGCGCGCGTGGGCCGCGGGGCCCGGCCGCGGTGCGGTGATCCTCCGGGCCGCGCCGGTCTACGCGCCGGAGGCCGGATCGAATCTCCTCGCGCTGGTGCGCCGCGTCCGTGCGGGCCGCCCGGTCCTGCTCGGCCGCGGGGAGGCGCTGCGCTCGGTGGTGTCGCGGCGCAATCTCGCCGCCGCGGTGCTCTTCGCGCTGTCGGGCCCCGCCGGCTGCGAGCTCTACAACGTCGCCGACCCGCGGCCGCTGCCGATGCGGGAACTGGCCGCCACGGTGGCCGAGCTGGCCGGAGCCCCGCCGCCGCGCTCGCTGCCGGAGTGGCTGGCGAACGCCGCCGCGCCGTTGGGCACGCTCTGCGGGTGGATGACCGGCTGGACGCCCCCCGTGACCCTGGCACGCCTGCGGGAGCTGCGCACCCCGGTCGATTTCCGCTGCGACCGGCTCGTGGCGGCCGGGTACCGCCACCCGGAGACGACCCGGGAGGGGCTCGCCGCCCTGGTGGCGCACGTCACCCGGGGGGGATGACGGCCGCGGACGCGACGTCTGGCTGCCGGAGCCCGTGCAGCCGATACTCTCTGGAGTGAGCCCCCGGGGAAGCCCTCCCCGGGGCGTCGCCCCGTTCCTCCGCCCGCCCCGGACCTGCACCGATGGCGTTCGTCACGCTCCGAGTCCTCCACGGCGCCGACCGTGGCAAGGTGTTCGAGCGGCTCCCCACGCCCGTGACGATCGGCCGGGAGGAGGGCAACACGATCAAGCTCAACGACGAGCGCATCAGCCGTTACCACCTCAAGTTCCAGGAGGACAACGACAAGGTCGTGGTCACCGACCTGGAGAGCACCAACGGCACGAAGGTCAACGGCGAGGACGTGCAGATCCGGATCGTCCGCGACGGCGACATGATCGCCCTGGGGAGGTCGCTGCTGTTGGTCGGGTCGCAGGCCGACATCGAGCGGCGCATCGCCGAGATCGCGGCCCGGCTGCCGGCCGCGGAGGAGGCGCGGGCGCGCGATCTGGCGCGCCGGCTGCGCGAGATCGCCTCGGGCGACGACCGCGGCTCGGTGGCCCCCCCCGATCTGGCCGAGATGCGCGTCCTGCTCCCCGGGCCCCTGCCGGCACCGCCGGCGCGGATGACGCCCGCGCAGGCGGCCGAGTTCGCCGAGCTCGTCGACCACGTGCAGGCGGTGCTGCGCGAGGCGAGCGAGGGGGCGTCGATGCGCCCCGGGGGCGAGCGGGTGGAGATCGATTTCGCCCATTGGCAGACGGTCCTCGCGCTCCAGGCGCAGCTGGCGGAGATGCTCCGCTCGATCGGGGAACCGCCCGCGGAGTGAGCCGCGTGCCCGCGTCGCGGCCGCGAACGGCCCGCGAAAGGGGCCTTGCGACGCGCGGTAGACTCCGCCGCGGCGGATGGCGCGGCCCGACGGCGGCGCCGGGAGATCCGCCGGGCCCCTTCGCCGCGCGAGGTCACGGATGTCCGCCCCCCGCTTCGTCCACCTGCACTGCCACAGCCACTACAGCCTCCTCGACGGGGCCAGTTCGATCGATCGGCTGCTGGGGCGGACGAAGGAGCTGGGGATGAACGCCCTGGCCCTCACCGACCACGGCAATCTCCACGGGGCGCTCGAGTTCTACACCGCCGCGCGGGCCGCCGGGATCAACCCGATCATCGGCTACGAGGCCTACATCGCACCGGGGAGCCGCTTCCAGAAGGACGCCGGCAGCCAGAAGGAATCCAGCTACCACCTCACCCTCCTGGCCCGCGACCGCGAGGGCTACGCCAACCTCCTCCAACTGGCCACCAAGGCCTTCCTGGAGGGCTTCTACTTCAAGCCGCGCATCGACCGCGAGCTGCTCGAGGCCCACTCCGGCGGGCTCGTCTGCCTGTCGGGCTGCCTGTCGGGCGAATTCAGCCGCTCGCTGGTGGGGGTGGGCGCGGGCCAGGCCGACCAGCTCGCCGAGGCGCGGCGCATCGCCGGATGGTTCCGGGGCGTGTTCGGCGACCGCTATTTCGTCGAGATCCAGGACAACGGCCTGGAGGTGCAGCGGCAGGTGACGCACGCCGCCCTCGACGTGGCGCGCGAGCTGGGGATTCCGCCGGTGGCCACCTGCGACTGCCACTACGTCAACCGCGAGGATGCCGTCGCCCAGGACGTGCTCCTGTGCGTGAACACCGGCCGGCAGCGCTCCGACCCGAGCCGGATGCGGATGGATTCCAGCGAGTTCTACCTCAAGAGCCCGCAGGAGATGGCGGAGGCCTTCGCCGACATCGCCGGCGAGACGACGCGTGCGGCGGTGGCCCGCAGCCAGGAGATCGCCGACGGGGTGTCCATCGAGCTCGATCTGGGCAAGCGCCATTTTCCGGGCTTCGACGTCCCCTCGGGCCTGACCGCGTCGGAGGAGCTCCGCCGGCTCTGTCTGGAGGGGCTCGAGGCCCGCTACGCCGGCGTCGAGAAACGCTGGCGCACGACCGCCGACGGCGGCCGCGTCCTTCACGAGCAGGTGATGGAGCGGCTCGACCGCGAACTCGGCGTGATCGACACCCTCGGCTTCTCGAGCTACTTCCTCATCGTGTGGGACTTCGTCCGCTACGCGCGCAGCCGCGACATCCCCGCCGCGGCGCGCGGATCGGGCGTGGGGGCGCTGGTCGCCTACTCGCTGTGGCTGTCGCACGTCTGCCCGCTGGAATACGACCTCCTCTTCGAGCGCTTCCTCGACGTGAATCGCAAGGAGGCGCCCGATATCGACATCGACTTCTGCAAGGACCGGCGCGGCGAGGTGATCGATTACGTCAAGGAGAAATACGGCGCCGCCAACGTGGCCCAGATCGGCACCTTCGGCACGCTGGCGGCGCGGGCGGCGATCCGCGACGTGGGGCGGGCGATGGGGCTGCCGGTGCCGCGTGTGGACGCGATCGTGGCCCTGGTGCCCGACCAGCTGGGGATCTCGATCGAGGAGGCCTCGGCCCCCGGCAGCCAGCTGGCGGCGGCCTGCGAGGCCGACGGCGAGGTGCGCGAGCTGGTCGATCTCGCCGGGCGCATCGAGGGGCTGGCCCGGAACGTCGGCACGCACGCCGCCGCCGTGGTGATCGCCGACCGGCCGCTGGTGGAGTACGTCCCGCTGCAGCGTGTCACGGGGAAGGAGGAAGTGATCACGCAGTGGGCGATGGGCGACGTGGAGCGCGCCGGCCTGATGAAGATGGACTTCCTCGGCCTGCGCTACCTGACGGTGGTCGCCAAGACGGTGGAGATCATCGCCGACGTCACCGGCACGCGCCCCGACCCGCTGGCCTTCCCGCTCGACGACCGGCCCACCTTCGAGCTCCTCTGCCGCGGGGAGACGAAGGGCATCTTCCAGCTCGAGAGCGGCGGCATCCGCGACCTGCTGCAGCGGATGAAGCCCGACCACTTCCGCGACATCGTCGCCGTGAACGCCCTCTACCGCCCCGGCCCGCTCGAGGGGGGCATGGTGGACGACTACGTGGCCGTGAAGCACGGCCGCAAGGCGGCCCAGTACCTCCATCCGGTGATGAAGGAGGTGCTCGAGGAGACGCACGGTGTGATGGTCTACCAGGAGCAGGTGAT
>CAISKG010000164.1 GCA_903885855.1 uncultured Planctomycetaceae bacterium | reverse complement strand
CTCGAGCGCGGCCTCGGCCAGCGCCGTGCCGTGGCCGGAAAGGACGACCGCTGCGGGAGCGACGCGGTGGGCCGCCAGCACGCGCCGGATCGCCGCGGCCACCCGCCCGGCCTGCAGCGCCGCGGCGTGCGCCGCGGCCTGTCGGGCCGCGGCGTCGTCGAGCGCCTCGACGTCGACCAGCAGATTGCGCGCGAGCCGGCGCCGGGCGGCCGTGCGCGTGGCGGGCGCGCCGTCGCAGGTGTCCAGCGACGCCGGATCCTCCGGAAGCCCCCCGAGCAGGAGCCAGACGTCCTGGCTGCGGGCGAAGGTCTCGGCGGCCACCGGCACGCGCCGTCCGCCGCAGGGCAGCGAGCGCACCAGCGCCGCCAGCGGCGTGCGCTCGATGCCGGTGTAGACCAGTTCGCCGCTGGCCATCCTGCCGGGGTCGTCGCTGGCCAGCACCACCGCCCCGCCCCGGTCGAGGAGGAGGATGTCGGTGGTCGTCGAGCCCACGTCGAGGAGGAGGGCGGCATCGGCGCCGGCGTGGGTGGCGGCGAGTCGCGCGAGGGCGTGCCAGTTCGACGCGGCCGCGGCCGCCGGACGGCGCCGGGCCTCGTCCGGCGGCACGATCCGGCCGTCGACCAGATAGATCCCCGCCGCCGCCCCGCAGGCAGCCGCGGCCGCCTCGACCGCGGCGACGATCTCGCACACGCCGGTGGCCCGATCGGGGTAGCAGTCGGCGATCTCCCCGGTCATCGTCGCCACCACCAGCCCGGGGCGCCTCGCGGCGACGAGGTCGGCGAGCCGGCCGGCCAGTTCGTGCCGGCGGCGCCACAGTTCGAAGGGCTCCGCGACGACGTGCCCGAGGCCGTCGGCGGCCTTGAGGTTCGCCCCGCCGACGTCGAGCGCGAGGATCCCGCCCGGCCCCGAGGCGGGGGCGGCCGGCGGCGCGGGTGCGTGCATGGTCGCGGGGGCTCCCGTCAGGAGAAGGCGTCGAAGGCGGCCTCGGCGGCGCCGGCGGGGGAAGGATCCCAGTCGGGGGGCGGCGGCAGCCCGTCGGCCAGCGCGATCATCGCCCCCAGGAGGCTGCCGCGGCCGCGCCGGGAGAGCCCCGTGAACGACGTCGTCAGCCGCGGGTTGACTTCCAGGACGCGATCGCCGAGGCCATCCTCCCGCGGCGCGAGGACCATGTCGACTCCCACCCATCCCCTGGCGACCCCACCGGCCATCGCGAGGCCCCGGACCGCCCGCAGCGCCAGCGCCACCGCCCGCCCAGCCGGCCCGGGAGCGAGGGCGAAATCGCCCCCCACGAACCGCGGGGGGATTCCCGCGGAGCGCTGGCGCACCGGAGGCAACGCGAGCACGCCGCGCGGGCCGCACAGGCACGACACCCCCACCGGCTCCCCGGCCACGAAGGCCTCGAGGCGGCGCTGGCCGTCGTCCGCCGGCAACGCGCCGGCGGCATGCACCAGCGCGAACCCCGCCCCTCCGCAGGCGGCGCGGGCCTTGGCCACGGCGGGGAGATGAAAGCCCGCGGGGAAGGGCTCGCCGGGGTGCAGCACCCGTCCGGCCGGGACCGGCACGCCGCGGCCCGCCAGCGCCACGATCGTCGCCTGCTTGTCGGCCGCCAGGCGGATGAAGCCGTCGTCGCAGGCCACCGCCACGCCCCCCGCCCCGCGCACCGCGGCCACGCGGGCCTCGAGCAGTCCGTCGTCCTCGGGGGCCACCACCAGCGCCCGCTCGCAGTGCGCGGCGGCGCGGCGCAGCGCCTCGAGGTCGCCCCCGGGCTCGACCGCCACGATCCGGGTGCGCGGCGGCAGCGGGCCGAGGGAGTCCGGCGCGAGCCTCCGGTCGAGGAGCAGCTCGATGGCCAGTCCCGGGGCGCGGCCGGCGTCGCGCACCAGCGCCGCCAGCATCGCGCGCCCCTCGGCGGCGATGCCGGCCGGGGCCCGGGGGCCACCGGGGCCGCAGTCGGCAGGGAGGCCTCCGGAAGAGCACCACTCGTGGAGGAGGACACGCACGGCCGCGCGCTTCAGAAGATGCCCAACTGATCCCGGGCGTCGTCGGTCATCCGGTCGGGCGTCCAGGGGGGATCCATCACGATCCGCACCTCGACCGCCGCCACCTCGGGATGCGCGGCGAGCGTGCGCTTGGTGTCGGCGATCAACTGCGGGCCCGCCGGGCAGGCGGGGCTCGTCATCGTCATGTCGATCGCCACGTGCCGCTTGCCGGGCACGTCGGTCGAGGGGGAGAGGCCCACGCCGTAGATCAGCCCCAGGTCGACGATGTTCACGAACAGCTCCGGATCCTTGACCGCCTTGAGGAGCTCCCGCACGCTCTCCTCGCAGAGGGGGCCGGCGGGTACCGGCGGCGCGGCGGGCGCGGCCGTGGCGGGGGGCGTCGTCGGCCCCGCCGCCGCGGCGGGGGACGCCGGGGGAGGGGAGGGGGCCAGCGGCGCGAGGGGCCGCGG
>CAISKG010000163.1 GCA_903885855.1 uncultured Planctomycetaceae bacterium | reverse complement strand
TGGAGCTGGCGGCCCGGCAGCTCGCCGAGGAGACCGAGGAGCACGCCAAGGAGCGGCTCCGCGAGATCGAGGAGGAGTCGGCGTCGCTGCGGAAGAAGCTGGCGGGCCTGCGCGAGCAGTGGGAGGCGGAGAAGTCGGGGGTGGGGAGCGCCGAGGAGCTCCGCAAGGAGCTCGACGCCGCCCAGCTGGCCTTCGATCAGGCCAACGTCGCCATCAAGGAGCGCCAGGCCTCGGGGCTGCCGGTGGGGGAGGATCTCTACCAGCGCCTCTACGAGCTCGACCAGCGGCGGCGGGCGCTGGCGGCCCGGGCGGAGCAGGAGGAGCACGACCATCCCCGGGCCAGCACCAAGGACGCGCCGGCCCCCAAGCGCCTCCTGCGCCGGGAGGTGGGGCCGGAGGAGATCGCGGAGGTGGTGAGCGCCTGGACGGGCATCCCGGTGACGCGTCTCCAGGAGACGGAGCGTGCGAAGCTCCTGGTGCTCGAGGAGCGGCTCCACCAGCGCGTGGTGGGGCAGGACGAGGCGGTCGAGGCGGTGAGCAACGCCGTGCGCCGCAGCCGCTCGGGGCTCCAGGATCCCAACCGGCCGATCGGCTCGTTCATCTTCCTCGGGCCCACGGGGGTGGGGAAGACGGAGCTGTGCAAGGCGCTGGCCGAGGTGCTCTTCGACGACTCGAACGCCATGGTGCGCATCGACATGAGCGAGTTCATGGAGAAGCACACGGTGGCCCGCCTCATCGGCGCCCCGCCGGGCTACGTGGGCTACGAGGAGGGGGGGCTGTTGACGGAGGCGGTGCGGCGCCGGCCCTATTCGGTGGTGCTCCTCGACGAGATCGAGAAGGCGCACCGCGACGTCTTCAACGTGCTTCTCCAGGTGCTCGACGACGGCCGGCTCTCCGACAGCCTCGGCCACACCGTCGACTTCACCAACACGATCGTGGTGATGACGAGCAACATCGGCAGCCAGGTGATCCAGGAGATCACGCGGGAGCGGGGCTCGCAGACGGAGATCCGCGAGGCGGTGAAGGACGCCCTGCAGACCCGCTTCCTGCCCGAGTTCCTGAACCGCATCGACGAGACGATCGTCTTTCATCCCCTCGACGAGCGGCACATCGAGAAGATCGTGCGGATCCAGCTCGACCGCCTGGTGGAGCAGGCCGCCAAGGCCGGGGTGACGCTCGAGTGCACGCCGGGAGCGATCGCGGAGATCGCCCGGCTCGGCTACGACCCGGCCTACGGGGCCCGGCCGCTGAAGCGGGTGATCCAGCAGCAGCTGCAGAATCCGCTGGCCCGCGAGCTGCTCTCGGGGCGTTTCCCGGAGGGAAGCCGGGTGCGGGTGGATTTCGTCCAGGACGGCTTCGTCTTCGCCCCGGTGAATTGAGCGGCGGCCGAAAATCCGGCTATCGCGTCACGGGCGGGGCCGGGCGGCGGGGGCCGTCGCGGCGCGAGGTGTGGTCGTGGACGATGAGCCAGCGGCCGTCGATCCTGCGCATCACGAGCGAGAAGTTGCCGCCGATGGCGCCCGCGTCGCGGGCCAGGTCCCATTCGCCGAGGACGAGGGCGACGTCGTCGCCGAGGGGTGAGATCTCGAGGGCGGAGAACTCGAGCGTGCCCATCGCCTGCCGGTCGGGGTAGGTGGCGAGGTAGCGATCGCGGGTGGCCCGGAAGCCGCGCCGCGTCTCGCCGCCGGAGCTGAACGACAGCCCTTCGCTCTTCCAGTAGGGTTCGAGGAAGGCCTCGATGTCGCCGTCGTTCCAGGCCTGCCGCTGGGCGTCGAGCACGCGTTCGATGGCGGCACGTGGTCCCGCATCCGTGGCAGACGCGCCGGCGTCGGGCGTGCGCGGTTCCTGGGCGCGGCCTGCCGGGGGGAGCGCCGCCGCGACGGCCAGCGCCGCGGCAAGGATCGCCCAGAAGGCGGGCACGGGCAGGGGGCGCGCCGGCATGGGGCGGATCTCCGCGGGCGTCAGCCGCGCTTGCGTTCGGCGAGGCCGAGCTGGGCGATGAGGGCTTCGCAGCCGGTGGTCATCTTGCGGATCTTCTCGGCCATGGCGAGCCGTTCCGACTGCGTGGCCTTCTTGAGCTTGGTCTGGAACTTGGCGATCTTCTGCCGGCGGTGGCGGCGGCGCTTGATCTCCTTCATCCGGTTGCTGATTCCGCCCATGGGTGTGGGGTCCTGGGGTGAGGGGTGGTGGGGTGGAGGAATGGATGAACGGTGTGGTGCCGCTGCCATGCCGGAGCGGGGCCGCGGAGGGGCTGGCCGCCCGGGTGCGGTCGCGGGCAAGCCGGAAACTCTAAAAAAAAGGCCTTCCGGCGTCAAAGGCCCTGTCGCGGGCGGCGGTGGAAGCCGCTCTGGCGGAGCGGTCGGGGCGGTGGCCGGAGCCGGATGCGGCGGCAGGCATCCCCGAAAGACCTCGGCCTTTTCAGCGAGCCCACCGGTGGAAGACGGTCATGGATGACGTTATCCGCAACCAGCCGGACAACAGCCGGAGGGCCGAGTGCTGCCGGCGGCCCGCACCGGGCCCTTGCCCTGGTGCGGTGGAGGGGGTGGGGCGGGCGCGGTTGGTAGACTTTCGGGGGCCGACGGGAGTCGATCGTCGTGTCGGCCCGTCCGGCCCAGGAAGCGTCGCGCGTCCGCGGCGGAGCCGTGGGGGGCTGTCGGCCGCTCGTCGGGCGGCCGGCGGCGGTTCATCGGCGGTTCATCGGCGGGCCGGCCTTCCTCAGGAGTGGGAGTGGCCAGTGTGGTCGTGATACGGTCGTGATCCGGCTGACGGGTTCGATCGGGACATGGGATGGGTGGCAGAGCGGTTGAATGCACCGGTCTTGAAAACCGGCGAAGGTGCAAGCCTTCCGTGGGTTCGAATCCCACCCCATCCGCCAGGCGACAAATTTCCTGCGCCCGGATACCC
>CAISKG010000162.1 GCA_903885855.1 uncultured Planctomycetaceae bacterium | reverse complement strand
GCCGCCGCGGCCCAGGCTGCCGCGGCCCAGGCGCCCGCCGCCGCCGCGCAGGCAGCCGCGGCCCAGGCCGTCATCCGCCCCGGCGACAACCTCGTCGTCGAAGGAATCCCCGCGATCCCGGCGGCGCTCGCCGACGAGGTGCGCCGCTACACCGAGTCGCGCGGTGCGGCGTTCGTCGGCTGGCACCCACGCGATCTCTCCCTCCTCGTGGCCACGCGCTTCGGCACCACCAACCAGATCCACGAGGTGCGGATGCCGGGGGGCGACCGCCGGCAGCTGACGTTCTTCGCCGAGCCGGTGAACGTGGCCGAGTGGGATCCGCGCGACGGGGCCTTCCTCCTCTTCGCCCGCGACACCGGGGGCAACGAGTTCGCGCAGATCTACCGCCTCGACGTCGCCAGCGGCGACGTGACGCTGCTCACCGACGGCGGCCGGTCGCAGAACGGCGGCTGGGAGTGGAGCCATGACGGTGGGCGCATCGCCTACGCCTCCACGCGCCGCAACGGCGCCGACCGCGACGTGTGGATCATGGATCCACGCGATCCGGCCAGCGACCGGATGCTGTGCGAGCTCGAGGGAGGGGGCTGGAGCGTGCTCGACTGGTCGCCCGACGACCGCCGCCTGCTCCTCGGCGAGTCGCTGTCGGTGAACCGCAGCCGCCGCTGGATCGTCGACGTCGCCACCGGCGAGCGCACACGCCTCGATTCCGACGACGACGGCGAGGTGGCCTGGGGGGGAGGATCGTTCACCCCCGACGGCGAGTCGATCTGGACCACCTGCGACAAGGACGCGGAGTTCGCCCGGCTGGTGCGCTGGACGCCGTCGAGCGGGAGAATCGTCCCCGCCAGCGCCGACATCCCCTGGGACGTCGAGGGCTTCGATCTCTCCGAGGACGGGCGCCGCATCTGCTTCGTGACCAACGAGGCGGGCATCTCCCGGGCCCGGATCCTCGACACCGCCACCGGCGCGACGCGACCCGTGGAGGGGCTGCCCGAGGGGGTGATCGGCGGCGGCAAGTGGCACGCCGACGGCCGCCACGTGGCCTTCGCCGTCGGCTCGGCCCGTTCCACGGCCGACGTCCACGTGTGGGACGCCGAGACCGGCCGGGTGGAGCGCTGGACGGAGAGCGAGCTCGGCGGGATCGTGCCCGGGGCGCTGGTGGAGCCGGAGCTGGTGCGCTGGAAGGGCTTCGACGGCCTCGAGCTCTCAGGCTTCCTCTACCCGGCGGCGGAGCGCTTCACCGGCCGGCGGCCGGTGATCATCAACATCCACGGGGGCCCGGAGGGGCAGTCGCGGCCGATCTTCCAGGGGCGCAACAACTTCTTCATGAACGAGCTCGGCGTGGCGATGATCTTCCCCAACGTGCGCGGATCGACCGGCTACGGCAAGACCTTCGTGAAGCTCGACAACGGCCTGAAGCGGGAGGATACCGTCCGCGACGTGGGCGCGCTGCTGGACTGGATCGCCACCCGCCCCGACCTCGATCCCGACCGGGTGATGGTCACCGGCGGAAGCTACGGCGGCTTCATGACGCTCGCCACCGCCACCACCTACGACGATCGCATCCGCTGCTCGCTCGACATCGTGGGCATCTCCCACTTCCGCACCTTCCTGGAGAACACCGAGAGCTACCGGCGCGACCTGCGCCGGGTGGAGTACGGCGACGAGCGCGTGCCGGAGGTGGCGGAGTTCTTCGAGCGCATCGCCCCCCTGAACAACGCCGGGCGGATCACGAAGCCGCTGTTCGTCGTCCAGGGCGCCAACGATCCGCGCGTGCCCGCCAGCGAGGCGGCGCAGATGGTCGCCAAGGTGCGCGACAACGGCGGGCCGGTGTGGTTTCTCGAGGCCCGCGACGAGGGGCACGGCTTCCGCAAGAAGCCGAACATGGACTTCCAGTTCTACGCCACGGTGATGTTCGTGCGCGAGCACCTTCTCGGCGGCTCGCGGGCGGGCGACTGACCCGGCGGACCGGGGGCCGCGCCGGTCAGGAGCGGACCAGCGCGTGGAAGTCGGCCGCGAGGCGCTTCGTCACCGGGCCGGGCACGCCGGCCCCGATCCTCCGGCCGTCGATCTCCACCACCGGCACCACCTCGGCGGCCGTCCCGGTGATGAACACCTCGTCGGCGGTGTAGAGGTCGTGGCGCGTGAGCGTGGTCTCGCGGCAGTCGATTCCCGCGGCCGCCGCCAGCTCCATCACCGCCCCGCGCGTGATCCCCTCGAGGATCCCGGCGTCGGGCGGCGGCGTGACCACGGCGCCGCGGCGCACCGCGAAGACGTTGTCGGCGGTGCATTCCGCCACCTCGCCCTTGTGGTTGAGCATCAGCGCCTCGACGCACCCGGCCTGCAGCCCCTCGAGCTTGGCCATGATGTTGTTGAGGTAGTTGAGCGACTTGATGCGCGGCGAGAGGGCGGCCGGATGGGTGCGCTGCGTGGCGGCGGTGACGATCCGCAGGCCGCGCTCGTAGTGCTCGCGCGGGTAGAGGGCGATCGTGTCGACGATCACGATCACCTGCGGGTGGGCGGTGCGGTTGGGATCGAGGCCCAGCGTGCCGGCGCCGCGCGTCACGACGAGCCGCACGTAGCCGTCGGGCTGGCCGTTGGCGGCCACCGTCTCGTCGACGGTGCGCGCCAGCGCCTCCTTGGTGACCGGGATCTCCAGGGCGATCGCCCGGGCGCTGTGCCAGAGCCGGTCGAGGTGCTCCGCGAGGCGGAACACGCGCCCGCCGTAGGCCCGCATCCCCTCGAAGACGCCGTCGCCGTAGAGCAGGCCGTGGTCGAAGACGCTCACCGTCGCCTCGGCCTCCGGCACGAGCCGACCGTTCATGGCGACGATGCGGGGCATGGGGCGACTCCGGGGAGGCCGACGGGCTCGGGCCCGCCGCGGGGGGGATGCCGGCGACGCCGCGCCGTCACACCTCCTCGACGCGGCCCGCGGCGAGGCGCACGATCCGGTCGGCGCGGCGCGCGATCGAGGGGTCGTGTGTGACGAGAACTATAGAGAGGCCGTCGGTGCGGTTCAACTCGCAGAGGCTCTCGAGGATCCCCGCCCCGCTCTGTTCGTCGAGGTTGCCGGTGGGCTCGTCGGCGAGGAGGATCCGCGGCCGGCCGACGAGCGCCCGGGCGATCGCCACGCGCTGCATCTCGCCCCCGGAGAGCTGCCGCGGCTTGTGGTGGAGCCGGCCGCCGAGGCCGAAACGCGCGAGCAGGTCGGCGGCCCGGCGCCGCGCCGCCGCCGCCTCGCCGAGCCAGGCGCCGATCCCGAAGCGCACCCAGAGGGGCGCGAGCACGTTCTCGAGCGCCGTCAATTCCGGGAGCAGGTGGTAGGCCTGGAACACCATCCCGAAGTCGGTGTTCCGCAGGCGGTCGCGGCGCGACGCCGGCAGGTCGTCGATCCGCGCCCCGGAGAGGCGCACCTCGCCGGAATCGGGGGCGTCGAGGAGGCCCATGAGGTGCAGGAGGGTGCTCTTGCCGGAGCCGCTCTGGCCGATCACCGACACGAAGCCGCCGGCCTCGATCGCGAAATCGACGCCGCGCAGGACCTCGAGCGTGCCGCCGCCGGAGCGGTAGTGCTTGCGCACCGAACGCACCTCGAGGAGCGGCGCGGCGGGGGTGGTGTCAATCATGGCGCAGCGCCTCCACCGGATGGAGCCGCGCCGCCCGCAGCGCCGGCAGCACGCTCGCCGCGACGGCGATCCCCACGGCGCCGGCGATGATCCAGGCCACCGTCCAGGGATCGACGATCGTGGGGATGCGGAAGAAGTAGTAGATCGAGGGATCGAAGACGCGCTGCCCCGTGCACCACTCCACCGCGGCCCGGATGTGGTTGATGTTCCAGGTGATCCCCAGGCCCAGGATCAGCCCCGCCCCGGCGCCCACCAGCCCCAGGAACAGCCCGTAGCCGAGGAAGATCCCCGCCACCCCCCCGGAGCCCGCGCCGAGCGACTTGAGAATCCCGATGTCGCGCGTCTTCTCCACCACGATCATGAAGAAGATCGCCAGGATTCCGAAGCCCGCCACCGCGACGATCATGAACAGGAGGATGTTGAGCACCGCCATCTCCATGTCGACGGCCGAGAGGAGCGGGCCCTGTTTGTCCTTCCAGGTGGAGACGGCGTACATGTCGGCCGGGAAGGCGGCCCGGAGCCGGTCGCGCACCGCTTCCAGATCGGCGCCGGGGCGGAGACGGATCTGGATGGAGTTCACGCTCGACTGGCCGGTCTGCGGATCGATCATCCCGCGGGCCTGCACGAGGCGCTCGATGGGGACGAACACGAAGTTGGAGTCGTATTCGCTCATCTTGCTCTCGTAGAAGTCGACGATGGTGAAGGTGTCGGTGACGGCCTTGGGGGGCGTGGCCGCGGTGGGAAAGGTGATCTTCACGTCGTCGCCGGGCAGGACGAGGAACCGGTCGATCCCCTCGGGGTCGCGGAAGCTCGCCAGCCCGATCCCGGGCACGATTCCGGTGAACTGCTCCCGCGCCGGATCGAAGGTGCGCCCCTCCTCCGGGCGCGCCGCGCGGAAGGGATCCTGCGGCGCGGCCGGTGCGGCGTCGGCGGGCACCAGCGGCGGGGGCTCGTCGGGCGCGGGGGCCGTGGCCGCGGCGGGCGAGTCCGCCAGCGCCGCGTCCACCTGGTGGTCGACGGG
>CAISKG010000161.1 GCA_903885855.1 uncultured Planctomycetaceae bacterium | reverse complement strand
GCGGCATCCCCGCCGCGTGCGCGGGCCCCGGGCGCGCCTGCGGCATCCGCGCGATCGGCGCGCTCGAGCGAGAGGCGCGCCAGTTCACGCGCCCGGCAGCCGATGCGGCGGCCGAGATCGGCGAGTTCCTCCAGCAGCGCGATGAAGCGGTCCTCGCCGGAGCCTGCCGCATCCGCGACGACGGCCCCGGAGCCATGGTGGCGCCGCACGCCGGCCGACGCGCCCGCGGCGCCGCGCACGGCGGCCGTGTGCGCCGTGATCCGCGATGATCCCGCCCCGCCCGGCGCCGGGACGGCCGCCCCAACGACACGATCGCTCATCTGGATGCCCCCCGCTGCCCGGCGTCGGACGCCGCCCCCGCGGCCCCCCCCATTCGGGCGCCGACTATACGGGCGTCCATGTCCGCGTCAAGCGGCGGGCGCGGCGCCGGGCCGACACCCCTCCGGCGCGTGGGGCGGCGGACGTCCCCCGGCCCGCACGGCCCGCCCCGCCGCGGCGGCCCGTCAGCCGGGGTCGAGCCGCGCGAAGCGCGGCACCTCCCGCCCGTCGACGAGGACCGTCCCGGCGAACATCGCCGCCGGGCGGACCCACAAGCCCCGCTCGCCGTACTCCTGGCGGTAGACCACGAGCGCTTCGAGCGTCTCGCTGTGGCGGGCCACGCCCAGCACGGTGTAGTCGTGGCCCTTGTAGTGGCGGTACCGCCCCGGGATGATCGCGTCCACGTTCCGCCCCCCTCGTGCCCGCCGGACTCCCGCGACGGCGCCGTCGCAGGGAGGCCATGATACGGCGGCGCCCCCTCGGGCTCCCCATGCCGCGCAGCGTCGTCCATGCCGGTGCCCCGCGATGCCCGAGCTGCGCGCTGGCGCCGCGCTGGTGCATCTGCGGTCTGGTCGCGCCGGTCACGACGGCGATCCCGGTGCTGGTCCTCATCCACCGTCAGGAGCTCGCCAAGCCCTCGAGCACCGGGAGCCTCGTGGCCCGCGTCATGCCCGGAGCGGGCGTGCACGCCTACAGCCGGATCTCGCGGCATCTCCCCCCCACAGGCCTCCCGGACGACGCCGCCCCGCCGGGCCACGAGCTCCTCGTCCTCCATCCCGCCGGCGCGGCCCTCGAGCCGGCCGCCGCCGGATCACCGCCCCCCTGCCTCCTCCTCCTCGACGGCACCTGGCGGCAGGCCGCCGAGATGCTGCGGGCCGTCGAGGGGCTCGGGCGCTGCGTCCGGCTCCCGGCGCACGCGCCGCGCGCCAGCCGCTTCTGGGTGCGCCAGCAGCGCGCCGCCGGATGCCTGGCGACCGCCGAGACCCTGGCGATCGCGCTCGATCTCCTGGGCGACGCCGCCGCCGCGGGCGGGCTGCGCCTCCACTTCGAGCTCCACGTCCTCGCCACGCTCCTCTCCCGCGGGAAGCGCGAGGAGGCGGAGCGGTTTCTCGTCGATTCGCCCCTGCTGGCGTCCCATCCGGGGATCCTCGACCACTTCGCCGGCCGCGGCCCGACGCCGGGCCGCCCCTGACGGGCCGGGCGATTTTCCCCATCGCGATCCGGCCCCGCCCCGCTACAATGCGGGTCCTTCTGGCTGAGCTGACCCTCTTTTGGCGGACATCCCCGGAGTCTCCATGGATGCCCAGAAAGACAGCACGGCCCGCCCCGCCAACCGGGGCCATCGGTCCGCGCGGCTACCTCTTCACGATCACCCTCCGCGACGTCCGACCGCCGGTGTGGCGGCGGATCCGCGTGGGTGACGTGACACTCGACGCCCTCCACGCCGCCATCCAGGCGGCGATGGGATGGGACGAGCGGCACCGCTATTTCTTCCGCATCGGCGACGCCTGGTACGGCCGCCCGGGCCGGCTCGACGACCAGCCGTTCGCGGCGGAATTGCACGACTCGGCGACCGCGACGCTGGGGGCGATCCTCGCCGCCGGCGTGCCGCGCTTCGCCTACGTGTACGACATGGGCGACCGCTGGGAGCACGAGGTGGTCTACGAGGGGCCGACCGACGTGGCGGTGCCCACGGCGGCCTGCCTCGCCGGCGCCCGCGCCTGCCCGCCCGAGGACTGCGGCGGCGTGGGGGGCTTCGAGTACCTGCTCGACGTGCTCGGCGATCCCGACCATTCCGAGCACCTCGATCTCGTCGAGTCGCTCGGCAGCTACGATCCCGACGCCTTCGATCCCGCCTGGGCCACGGCGCGGATGTCGCGCCTCCTCAAGGCGTCGTGACGGGCGTCGTGACGGGCTTCGTGATGGGCGATGTGCGGGGCGGGGGAGGTGTCAGGCGCCGGCCGTCGACGCGCGGCGGGCGATGCCGGCGAGCATGCGCCGGAAGACCACCTCGTGGAGCGGCCAGAT
>CAISKG010000160.1 GCA_903885855.1 uncultured Planctomycetaceae bacterium | reverse complement strand
GGCGATGCCGCACAGGCCGCCCGCGGCGGGGGCCTCCCACGACGCCGGGCCGAGCCGCGCCTCGAGCAGGCCCCGCGCCGACTCGCCACGCGCCGCGCGCCCCGGCGGCGGCCAGCGGAAGCGGTTGTCGATCGCGAACCGGCAGAGGCGGCGGATCGTGGCGTCGTCGAGCTCCGGCGAGGGGAGGTCGGGCACCGCGGCGAGGCACTGGCTCGAGTCGAAGCGCGGGTCGTCGCTCCAGTAGGCACGGTAGACGTGCATCTGGTCCTCGAAGAGCCGCAGGAGGGTGGCCGGATCGAAGGCCGCCGTGCGGGCGGCGCCGCCGGCGCGCTGGGCCGTCACCTCGCCGGCCATCTCCGCGGCCAGCCCCTCGAACACCCGGCACAGCCGGCCGGTCGGGGTGGGGCGCGTGGAGGTGATGTGGTAGGTGCGGCCGTGGAGGGAGCGGTCGGCGATGATCCGCGTCATCACCGCCGACACCCAATCGGCGGGGACGAGGTTCTTGGCGTCGGTGCCGTTCATCCCCAGCACCTCCAGGAGCGTGCCCGGCTCGAGCGAGGCCCCGACGAAGGCCTCCACGAACGGCTGCACGATGCGCAGCGGCTTGTAGAAGCCGTGGAAGGTGTTGGTGAAGCCGGTGAGCAGGTCGCCCACGATGATGCTCGGGCGGTGGACGGTGCAGCTCTCGAGGAACGGCGCCGACACGGCGGCCTTCTCCGACTCGATCTTGCTGCGCTCGTAGTCGTTGCCCGGCGTCTGGCCGACGTCCAGCTCCGTCTCCAGGATCCGCCCCCGGCGCGTGCCGCACACGTAGGCGCTCGACACGTGGTGCAGCCGGCGGATGCCGGCGGTGCGGCAGAACTCGAGCACGTTGGCGGTGCCGCCCACGTTGCTCCTGAGCGGCTCGCCGTCGTCGCGCAATTGGAACGACAGGCTGGCGGCCGAATGGATCAATTCGTCGCAGTGCCGCGCCGCCCAGGCCGCCGCCGCCGGCGCGAGCCCGAGGCCGGGGAGGGTGATGTCCCCCTCCAGCACCACCGGGGCGGGCACCGACACCCCGGCCACCTCGCGCCAGTCGTCGAGGAGCTCGTCGGCCCGCGCGGGGCCCGAGGCGGTCTTCGATCCGCGCACCAGGATCGCCACCCGGCGGCCGGCGGCCTGGAGGTCGCGCACCAGGAACCGGCCGAGAAGGCCCGTGGCACCGGTGAGGAGGATGTAGCGGTCGTGGCTCGGCATCGGAGGATCCGGTGGGCGGGAGGGGAATCAGACGTGGATCGCGGCACCGCCGTCGACGACCAGGGTCTGCCCCTGGACGAGGTCGGACAGCGGGCTCGCGAGGAACAGCACCGCGTCGGCGACGTCCGTGGCCTCGAGCTGCCGCTGGCCGACCATCGTCTTGCTGGTGCGGCCGGCGAACATCATCTCGGCCCCGGGGAGGCGGCGGGTGGAATCGGTGTCCACCAGGCCCGCCTCGACGATGTTGACGTTCACCCCGCGGTCGCCGAGCTCCAGGGCCCAGTGCCGGGCGAGGGCCGTCAGCGCCGCCTTCGTGCCGCCGATCAGGCCGTACATCGGCAGGGCCATGTGCGTACCGTGGCTCGACAGCACCACCACCTTCCCGCGCGACGCCCCCGCCTCGAGGAGCGGCGCGGAGCACTTGAGGAGGTGGACCAGCGACATGACGTTGGTGTGCATGGCCGCGTCGAAGTGGCGCTGCGACGTGGCCGCCAGGGGGCGGAACCCGCCGGTGGCGGCGTTGTGGACGAGCACGTCGAGCGCCCCGAACTGCTCCCGCACGAAGCCCACCATGTCCTCGACGTCCTCCTGCTCGGCGACGTCGGCGCGGACGCAGGCCACACGCCGCCCCATGGCGGCGATCTCGGCGGCCACGGCGTCGGCCTCGCGGCCGCTGGTGACGTAGTTCACGACGACGTCGGCGCCCGCCTGGGCGAGCCGCAGGGCGCACGCCCTGCCGATGCCGCGACTGCTGCCGGTGACCAGGGCCACCTTTCCGCTCAAATCGATCATCGTTCCTGCTCCTGGGCGTGGGAGGGGGGCGCGTCCGCCGGGGGACGCCGGGCGTAGATCAGCCAATGACGGGCGAAGACGTCGGGGGCCTGCTGCCAGCGCTCGGTGGCGAAGCCCTCGCGGGCGAGGATCCGCTCCATCCGCTCGCACGATTCGAGGCCCTCGTGGACCTCGACGATCGCCTGCCGCACCAGCGGCCAGTGGCGTGCCTCGATCCCGTCCATGACGTCGAACTCCGCCCCCTCGACGTCGACCTTGAGCAGATCGATGCGATCGACCCCCGCCGCGTCGATGACGTCGGAGAGGCGGACGAGCCGGCAGGTGACGGTGCTCGAGCGCTGGTACCAGCGCCGCACGGCGCCGGCGAACGACCGCGACAGCCAGCGCGGCACGAGGTCGAAGCCCCCGCCGAGGCGCCGGCGCAGGTCGCCGAGGATGAAGCGGTCGGATTCCTCCCGCGCCGCGGCGGAGTCGTCGGGATACATCGACGAGCTGGTGCTGGTGAGCGGGTAGAAGGTGAAGGTGGCGGTGCCGGCGCGGTCGGAGACGCCGGCGTGGTGGAGGTGCACGTCGAGGTGCGGATGGCGGCCGACGTTCCGCTCCAGCGCCGCGAACGTCGCCGGGATCGGCTCGAAGGCGTGGACCGTGCCCCGGCGGATGGAATCGCCGACCCACAGCACCGCCAGGCCGATGTTGGCGCCCACGTCGAACACCGTCGCGCCGTCGGCGAGCTCGATGCCGAACATCTCGTAGATCCGCGCCCCGAAGATCTCGTCCCAGGCGATGCGGGTGTTGTCGGCGCACAGCGTGGCCACCTCACGCCCGTCGGGGAGCGTCATCGTCCGCAGGCCCGCGGCGGTGGGGGGCGTGATCGGGGCGTCGGCGGGGCGGATCATGCGACGCCCTCCCGGGGCACGACGCGGCATCCGCCCGGCTCGGCGACGCCCCGGTCGGCGGTGCCGTCGAGGCGGTCGAGCAGCCAGCGCTGGAAGTGGGTGATGCGCTCCTCGCGGCGCGAGACGAGACCGGGACCGGGGTGGCGCGGGGAGGCGATCCCGGCCTGCACCTGCGGCATGAGGGCCAGATCCTCGCCGATCACCCTCCGCCACAGCGGCAGCGCCACGCCATGGAGCCGGCGGATCGCCCAGTCCACCAGCGGCCGGCCCCCGCCCGACTGCCAGCCGGCGCTGCGGAACACGATCCGGCAGGAGGACGGCCCGGTGGGGACGACCGACTGGAATCCCGCCCCGATGTCCACCGCCACCCACATCAGCGTCGGATGGACGATCGCGTGGACGTACTGCTCCGTCATCGCCCGGCCGAGGCGGCCGGCCAGGTGCCGCTTCATCGGGCTGAGGAAGCCGGTGTCGCCCGGGGCCTCGAAGCGCGAGCCGGCGGCGTCGAGCTCGTGGCCGCAGACACCCTCGGCGGGGATCGCGCCGAGCGTCGCCGCGTGGACGGTGCCGATGTGGTAGCTCTCGAGGTTGTTCTCCACGACGACCTTCCAATTCACCGGCAGGTCGACCTCGTGCTTCCAGGAGATCCAGCTGGCGCCGGCGAACTGCCGCTCGAAGCGATCCGCGTCGGCGCCGAGCCACTCGCGCACCGGCACCGCGTGCGGATCGTGGCAGAGGAAGACCACCGGCCCCACCTGCTCGACACGGAGGACGTCGAGGCCCAAGCGCCCCTTCTCCAGCGGGCGGAAACTGGGGGCGTCGGGAATCCGGCGCGTGGCGCCGGAGTCGTCGAATTCCCAGCCGTGGTACTCGCACTTCAGCATCGCGCAGCGTCCCGAGGCCCGCCCGGTGAGCTTGGCCAGGCGGTGCGGGCAGACGTTGCGGTAGGCGCGGATCGCCCCGCCGGAGCGGCGCAGGATCACCGGCCCCTCGACGTGGTCGAAGGTCACGAAGCTCCCCTCGGCGGGCAGCTCCTGCTCGAGGGCCACCGCCCACCAGGCGGGGCGCAGCACGCTCTCGAGCTCGCGCTCGTACCAGCCGCGGTCGGTGTACGCCGCGGGGGGAAGCAGCTGGGGGAGGTGCGTCTCGCTCACGAACATGGCGGCCCCTCCTCGATGGCGGGCACCGCCGCCGCCGTCGCGCACGCCACGGCCACCAGATGCCGTCCGTCGGCGATGAACCGGCCGGCGCCGGAGGCCTCGCGCCAGCGGTCGGCGACCCGCCAGGAGAAGCCCTCGCCGTCGGCCTCGACCGCCACCGCCCGCGGCCGGAAGGGGGCGTCGATGCCGGCGGCCTTGTAGGCGGCCTCCTTGGCGGCCCAGAGCATGCCGGGCGAGGCGTCGGAGGCGCGCTCCGACTCGTCGAGCCAGTGCTCGAGGCCGGCGCGGACGGTGGAGACGTCGACGACGTCGATGCCGACGCTCGTGCCATCCGCGGCGGCGGCCGCGACCAGCCCCCGGTCATGGCTCACCGACACCGACAGGGGGAGCAAACCCTCGGGGCCGGATGCCACGGGACGGCCGGAGGGGAGCAGTGACGCCACGCGCACGCCGCGCGGCGCCGCGCCGATGCACTCCGCCACGAGCGCTTCGGCGAGCCGCCGGGCCGCGACCGACAGCGCGGCGCCCGGCGCCGGCGTCGCGGTCGCCACCGC
>CAISKG010000159.1 GCA_903885855.1 uncultured Planctomycetaceae bacterium | reverse complement strand
GGAGCGCCCAGACCCGCGCGGCGTTGTCCTGCCCTGCGGTGACGAGCGTCCGCCCGTCGCCGCTCACCGCCAGGGCGAACACCGGCCCGTCATGGCCCCGGAAGACGCGCGTCTGGGCGCCGCTGGCGGCGTCCCACTGCCGTGCCGTGCCGTCCCCGCCCGCGGTCACCACGCTCGCGCCGTCGGGCGTGAAGGCCGCCATGAAGACGTCGGTGGCGTGGCCGCGGAGCACGATCGGCTCGGCCCCCGGCGCCGCCGGCGCGGCGGCGACGAGGCAGGCCAGCGTGCAGGCCAGCACGCGGGGCAGGATGCGGAAACGCCCGCAGCGCAGGCGCCCGCCGCGCGCCGCCCCCACCGCGCCGCTGCTCGAGCGAGTCGCGCCCATGGGGTGAGAGTATAGCGGCCGGAAAGGGGCGATTTGCCGGTGGCGGGCCCCCCGGGAGGTGGTGCGTGCATCGGGGCCGGCGCGTCCGTAGACTCCTCCCGTTGCAGCCGGCCATGGCGCCGGAGGGGAGCGGGCCTTGCGCGAGGAGACGCGATCATGAAACGGGCGACGGCGGTGGCGGCGGTGGCGGTCGGGCTCCTCGTGGCGGCGGTGGCCGACGCGCAGGTGAAGAAGGGGAAGAACCGCCCCGTCACGACCAAGCAGCTCATGAGCGGCATCGTGCAGCCCAACTGCGCCGCGATCGGCGCCGCGGTGCAGCAGGCGCCGGCCGACGACAAGGCCTGGGAGAACCTGGCCACCAACGCGGCGCTGCTCAACGAGATCTCCTACACGCTGGTCGACGACGGACGCTGCCCCGACGCCGATTGGGCCACCGCCGTGACGCAGCTGCGCACCGCGAGCGACGCGGTCCTCGCCAAGGCGCTGGCCAAGGACCACGCCGGCCTGGCGGCGGAGTTCCCCAAGATCACCGAGTCGTGCGGCACCTGCCACAAGGCCCACAAGAAGTGAGCCCGGCGCGGCGAAGCGGCGGCGGGGCCGGGCCTCAGGGCGCGGCGCTCACGCGCTCGTCGGCGAAGCACCACAGGTGGCGCTCGCCGCGGACGAACAGCGCGTCGCCCGCGGCCGCGGGCGTGGCGTCGATCCCCTCGCCGATGGCGTTGGTGGCCAGGATGCGCAGCTGCGGCGCGTCGTCGATGACGACGATCGTGCCACGGCGGTCGCTCAGGTAGACGCGTCCCCCGGCGGCGATCGGAGAGGCGTAGGTGGCGTTGAGCCCCTCGATGCGCGCCGTCTCCCACAGCGGCTTGCCGGTGGCCGCCTCGAGGCAGGAGAGGAGGCCGCTCTTCTCCTTGTAGAAGTAGATCCGGCCGTCGGAGAGCAGCGGCGAGGCGACGTCGGGGGTGTCTTTGCGGTGCGTCCAGAGCACCGCGTCGCCCCCCTCGAGATCGCCGCGGCCGGAAAGGTCGAAGGCGGCGAGGAAGGCCCCGCGGAAGCCGCTCCCGACCCAGGCCACGCCGTCGGCGGCGACGCCCGAGGCGCAGGGGCGCGCCGTCTGGCCGGCGCAGCGCCACAGCTCGCGCCCCGTCGCCAGGTCGTAGCCGCGCGCCGCGTTCTGGCCGTTCATGATCACCTGCAGCGTGCCGGCGCGGTCGGCGGCCACCAGCGGCGTGCACCAGCCGGAGGGCTCGTCGCGCGGGGTCTCCCAACGGGTGGTGCCGCTGCGCGCGTCGAGGCAATGGAGCGCCGAGGGGCCCTCGTGGTCCCAGGGGACGAGGATCACGTCGCCGTGGAGGGTGGGGGAGCTCCCCTCGCCGAAGCCGTTGCGGATCCGCATGTCGCCGAAGTCGCGGTCCCACAGCGGCTCCCCGTCGAGCGACAGGCAGAACAGCCCGCGCGAGCCGAAATGCGCGTAGACGCGCTCGTCGTCGACGCAGGGGGAGGCGGAGGCGAAGGTGTTGGTCGGATGGGTGGCCTCGTGCGGCCGGGCCGTCACGACCGTGCGCGACCAGCGCTGGCGCCCCGTCGCCCGGTCGAGACAGATGACGCGGAAGTCGAGGGTGCCGTCGTCGGCCGCCGGCACGGCCGTGGTGACGAACACGCGGTCCGCGCGGACGACCGGCGACGACGTGCCGCGGCCGGGGATCTCGACCTTCCAGCGCTCGCCGCGGCCGGGACCGAATTCCAGCGGCGGCCGCGCCTCCGGCGCGACGCCGTTGCCCTGCGGCCCGCGCCAGTGCGACCAGTCGTCGGCGCAGGCCGGTGGCAGCGCGGCGGCGGCGACGAGGCATGCCAGTGCGGCATGCCGCAGCCCGGCGGGGGAGGGGTTCACGGGGAGGGTCCTCCGGAGGAGCAGGGATCAGTCGCCGAGGGCCTTCTCCAAGCGCTCGAGCCGGGCGCCGAGGGCCGCCAGATCGCGCTCGAGCCCCGCGATCCGCTCCAGGAGCGGCGCCAGGGCCGTCGTCTCGTCGACGCCGGTGGGCGGGGCGGGGCGGGCGGGCCGCGCCGGGGCGTCGTCATCGGGGGGCGGCGCGGCGGAGGCGTGCCCCGCGGCGGCCACCTGCGCGCGCACCTTCTCGAGCTTCTCCGGCGGCAGCAGGCCGTGGGTGAGCATCCGCCCGCGGCCCGGCGGCGAGAGCCATTCCACCAGCCCGCGTGCGGCGAGGATGTCGAGGCGGGTGCGGAGGAGGGTCAGGTCGGCGATCGGGTCCATGCGGCTGGCGCGCCCGCGCAGGTCCCCCTCGCTCTGCTCGCCGCGGAGGAGCAATTCGGCGAGGATCGCCAGGTCCTCCTTGGTGACGTCGCCGAACCACTCGTAGGCCAGGTGGCGGTAGCGGGGCACCCGACCGCTGCCGAAGATCTCGGCGGCGGCGCCGCTCTCGCGGAGGGTCTCCATGGCACGCGCCACCTGCTCCTCGTCGAGGCTCATGAGCGGGTCGCGGTTGCTCTTCTGGTTGCAGCCGGTGACGATCGCGGCCAGCGACATCGGGTAGGCGTCGGGGGTGGTCTTCGCCTTCTCGATGAGGACGCCGAGGACGCGGCGCTCGATCGAGTCGAGCGGCCGGACCCGCGATGCGGGGCTGTGCGTTGGATCCATCGTCGGCTGGGGCTCCTCTGCGGTCGTCGCTCGGTGCGCCGGCGGTTCACTTGCCGGCGGGCTTGCCCCCCGCACCGGCCGGGACCGGTGCCTTGCACCCCGCACCGGCCGGGACCGGTGCCTCGGCCCCCGCACCGGCCGGGACCGGTGCCTCGGCATGATGCGGGCAGCCGTCCGGGGAAAACAGTGCGCTCGATTCCTCGCCGCGGGCGGCGACGTAGGCCACCAGGTCGAGCACCTCGTCGCGCGACAGCTTGTCGAGGAGCCCCTTGGGCATGATCGACACCGGCGAAGTGACGCGCTCCTCGATGTCGGTCTTCTTGAGGCGGATCGGCTCGGCGCTGGCCACCGGGTTTTCCACGAGGGCGAGCTCCTCGGGCGTGTCGGCCACGACCAGCCCGGTGATGCGCCGGCCGTCGTCGGTGACGACCGTCGTGGAGCGGTACTTCTCCTCGATCCGCAGCGAGGGATCGAGGATGTGCCGCGTGATCTCGAGGGCCGTCATCTTGGCGTCGAGCTTGGCGAGCTCGGGGCCGAACTCGTTGCCCGCCTCGCCGAGCTTGTGGCACGACACGCAGCTGGCGGTGCGGAAGAGCTCCCGGCCGTGGACGAACGACCGCCCCTTCTCCATCGAGGCCACGCTCCCCTCGAGGTCGGCCAGCGTCCATTCGGTGCGCGGGCGGCGGTCCTTGAGGAGGTCGTCGCGGATCTCGAGCGGATGCGCGGCGAGGTAGGCGGCCGGATCGGCGAGGTAGCCCTCGAGGTCTTCGACCACGTACATCGCGCCGTACATCCGCCGCCAGTGGCCCGGGTAGGTGCAGACGTAGGGATAGACGCCCGGTGCCGTGGGGGCCTCGAAGGGGAGCTTCTGCATCGCCTGCGGCTGGAGGAGCGTGCTGGCCAGGAGGACGTCCCCCGAATCCGGCACGAAGGCCCGCTTGGCGAAGGCCGGATCCTGCGAGAGCCGCTCCGCCGTCTCGCCGAGGGCCTGCATCGTGCCCGGCTTGGCCACGACGAAGTTGTGGGGCATGACGTCGGCGTTCTGGAGGACGAAGAGCACCGGCCTGCCCGCCTGGACGGCGACCGTCTCCTTGTCGTAGTTCATGCGCTCGTAGACGGTGCCGATCCGCACCACGCGCACGCCGAGATCGGCGAGCTCCGCGCGCCGGGCCTTGCCCTCGGCGGCGGGAAGGAGCGTGGTGAGGTTCTCGGCGAACTGCCAGGCCGCCAGGCCGGCGTCGCTCGAGCGCTGCTCGACGCTCGCGCCGCGCATCGAGGCCAGGAGCGCGTCGAGGAGGGCGGGCGCCCGCCCGGCGGGCCACTGTGCCGTGGGGATGCGCTCGAGCGCCGCGATGGCGGCGTCACGCTCCACGCCGTCGATGACGAACGGCGCGATGCGCTCGAAGACCTCCTGCTCCCTCCCGCGCACGCCGGCCAGCGCCGAGAAGGCGGCGCGGCGGACCGAGGCGGTGAGGCGGGCCTCGTCGCTGGCCACGGCGATCTCCCCCGAGCGCTCCGGCGCCGGCTGGTTCTCCACCCGGAAGACCTCGCTGCGGCCGTCGTCGAGGATCGAGAGCGTGTAGCCCTGCAGCCGGCCGGCGAGGCCGTCGCCGCGGTTCCAGACGACGATCCGCTCGATCGACCGCGGCGCGCCCAGATCGACCTCCCACCAGGGATTCTCGGTCCCCTCCTGGGTGTGCGTCTGGCCGCCGCGGCCGTATTCCGGATGCGTGTTGCCGTCGATGCCGCGCGAGGCCTCGCCGCCCGAGCCGACGTTCACCTGCGAGGCCTTCCCGGCCCGGGCCACGTTCTCGCCGCCGGAGAACACCTCCACCTCGGCCAGCGTCAGCGTGCGCTGCTTCCCGGGCAGCTCCACGCGCACGTAGCGGCCGACGGTGCCGGGCTTCGCCGCGGCCACGCCGGGGATGCCGTCGAGCAGCGGGGCGATGCGGTCGTAGAGGCTCGTGCGCACGCCAGGATCGCTCACCAGCGGCAGGGCCTCGACGAAGTCGACGAGCCGGCGCGGATCGGCCTTGGCGAGCTCCCACACCTTCACGCTCGGATCGCCGCCGCCGAGGGCGTCGATGGCGGTCAGCGCCACGTAGCCGATGCGGCGCAGCTGCGGCCGCCGCGCCGAGACGGCCATCCGCTCGAGGTCGCCGCGCAGCTCCGCCAGTTCGGCCGCCGGGCGCGAGAGGAGGACGCGGATCAGGTCGAAGACGGTCGCCGTGTCGACGGCGCCCTCGCGGGCGTCGAGCGCGCCCAGGGCGTCGGCGGCCACCCGCACGACGCTCGTGCCGGCCGCCTGGGCCAGCCCCTCGGCGGCCTCCTGGCGGAGCCGCTCGTCGAGCCCCGGCCGGAGGAGCATCTCGCGGTAGACCTCGGTGCTGCGCGGCAGCGCGGCGAGCTCGTCGGCCGACATCGAGCCGTAGAAGAACCGGCGCCCGGCCTCGGTGCGGAAGGCGAGCGGCACCTTCGCGTCGCGGGCCCTGCGGAACTCCGGCTCGAGCACGCGCGCCGCCTCGCGCTTCACGTAGTCCATGTGGCGGTCGGAGGGAAACTCCCCCGCCACCGCCAGCGCCTCGATGGCCGCCGGATCGCGGAGGAAGGAGGCGGTGCGCACCGCCTCGAGCCGCACGCGCGGGCTGGGATCGCCGGCGCCGCGCACCACCCATTCCAGCGCCTTGGGCGCCCGGTCGGCGATCGCCTCGAGGACGCGCATCGCCGCGGTGCGCGTGCGGGCCTCGGGGCTCTCGAGCAATCGTCCCACGAGGTCGAGCGGCACCTGGTCGAAGTGGCGCAGCATCCACAGCCCCTCGAGACGGTCGTGCTCGAAGGTGGCCGACTTCGGATCGAGCCGGGCGATCCAGGCGTTGACCGCCGGCACCACCTCCGACTCCGGCCGGCCGTCGAGCTCGAGCTTGGCGCGGTAGCGCACCCGGTCGATGGGATCGGCGAGCATTTTCACCAGCTCCGCCACCGGCCGCCCGGCGATCGGCACCGGCTTGGCCGTCGGCTTCCCCTCCATCACCACGCGGTAGACGCGGCCGTGGATCCGGTCGCGGCTGGGGTCGCGGAGGTTGTGCTGCATGTGGCCGATGATCGGGTTTTGCCAGTCGGTGAAGTAGATGGCGCCGTCGGGGCCGATCTCGAGGTCGGCGGGGCGGAAGTTGGGGTCGGAGGAGGAGACGATCGGCTCGGCCTCGGTGGCCTCCGGATAGCTCCCCTCGCCCGGCTGGAAGGTGTAGCGCAGGATCCCCTGGAAGCCGATCACGTTGCCGACGAGGAGATTCCCCTGGAACTCCGCCGGGAAGTGGGGGCTGGAGAGGAACTCGATCCCCGGGCAGGGGCGCGTGCGCTGGCCGTAGACGCTCGGCGCGCCGCCGTGCTTGTCGAGCCCCTCGAGGCGCGTGGAGAAGACGCTGCCCCAGTAGGGCACGGAGCCGGTGCCGTCGACGACGATGTCGTCGCCCCAGGTGTCGAAGGCGTGGCCGTGGGGATTGGCGAAGCCGTAGGAGGTGTAGAGGCCCACCTTGCCGGTGCGCGGCTCGTACTGGAAGACCGCGCCGTTGGCGACGCGCACCGGCGGCCCCCAGGGGGTCTCGGGCTGCGAGTGGTGGAAGGTGCCCTCCTGGAAGTAGAGCCGCCCGGAGGGGTCGAAGGTGAAGCTGTTGGCGGTGTGGTGGGTGTCGGCGGTGTCGAGGCCGTTGATCACACGCCGCTTCACGTCGTAGCGGTCGTCGCCGTCGGTGTCCTCCAGATACAGCACGTCGGGCCCCTGGGCCACGATCACGCCCTTCCCCCAGAACTCGAATCCGGTGGGGTTGTGGAGGTCGCCGGCGAAGGTCTTGACGCGGTCGGTGCGCCCGTCGCCGTCGCCGTCCTCGAGGATCAGCAGCTTGTCGTTCATCGGCTCGTCGGGCCGCCAGTGGGGGTAGGTGGGCCAGACGGCCACCCACAAGCGCCCCTTGGTGTCGAAGGCCATCTGCACCGGATTGATCAGCTCCGGGAAGCGGGCCTCGTCGGCCACCAGCTCGACCTTCATCCCGCTATGGACGGTCATCGTGCCGATGGCGTCGGCGCCTGAGAGGAACTCGTGCTTCCCGCCGGGCAGCGGCCCCGGCTTGTTGGTGACCACCGGGATCAGCTCCGGCAGCCCCGATTCCTCCACCGGCGGCAGCGGCGCGGCGGGATCGCCGAGGAGCTTCGCCGTGGCCCAGATGCGCCGGTCGCGGTTGGCCGTCTTGACGTCGAGGTACTCGAGCTCGCGCTGGCCGACCTCGTAGTTGGTCTGGTCGTCGACGAACTTCAGCCACGCCCGGCCGCCGTAGGTGGAATAGCCGTCGGTGACGCGGTAGCGGTTGAACCAGTGGAAATTCTTGTCGGCCACCGCCTCGCGCAGGCGCTCGATCGCCTTGGCGTCGTGGCGTGGCGCGGCGCCGAAGAGGGCCTCGTCGATGATCCGGGAGATCTCCCGGTCGCCGCGGGGGGTGGGGTGGATGCCGTCGGTGGTCAGCGGCTCGGCGATCCGCTCCGCCGCCTCGCGCGTGGGGGTGAAGAGGTCGACGTAGGTCACCCCGGCGGTGCGGCACACCTCCTCCATCGCCTTGGCGTACTGCGCGATCGACGCGTTGTGGGCCTTGCCGTCGGGCCAGTGGGCCCGGCCGAGATCCTCGTGGACGATCGGCGAGAACATCACCAGCCGCGGCGCGGAGACGCCGTTGTATTTCTGGCCGAGGGTGTGGGCGATGAACTTCTCCACCTCGGCGCGGAAGGCGGGCAGGCCGTCGGGGCCGGCGTGGGCCTCGTTGGCCCCGAAGAAGGCGAAGATCACGTCGGCGCGGGTGTTGGCCAGTTCGAAGCGGTTCTCGCGCACGAAGTCGGTGGTCTTGAGGCCGCCCGGATTGGGGATCGGCGCGGCGCCGGCGAGCCACTGGTCGGGGGTGCCGAAGTCGGCCGAGCGGAGGCGCTTGCCGGGATCGATCTCGTCGCCGTCGTAGGCGAGGTTGCGGATCACGAGGCGGTGGTCGGGGAAGCGGGCGTGGAGCACCGTCTCGAGCCACCCCGAGTGCTGCATCGCCTCGGCCACGCCGCCGCCGATGATGCAGATGTGGTCCCCCTCGCGCATCTCCAGCCGGCCGGCGGCAGGGGCCGGGGCGGCGGCGAGGAAGGCCAGTGCCAGGCCGAGGAACGCGGGCGCGAGACGGGCGAGTCGCAGGGTGTGCATCGGGGATCCTCCGGCGGTCGGGGCGGGTGCGCGGGCGCGCCGCCGGGGATCCCCGGCGCGACGCATCCCCCACCCTCGAAGAGAGCCAGTATAGCCGCTGCGGTGCCTCGACGGGCGGCACGCCGTGGTGCGGGGATCGGCGGCGGCTGCGGTCACTGCGGGTCGGCGAAGTGGTCGACGGGACCGCAGCCGCCGCCGAGGCCGGGCGCCGCGGCGATCGCGCGGCGGATGAAGCCGCAGGCACCGGCGACGGCCGCGGCGACGGCCTCGCCGCGCGCGAGCCTGGCGGCGATCGCGGCGGAGAGCGTGCAGCCGGTGCCGTGCGTGTGGCGGGTGGCGATCCGCGGCGCGGCGTGGAGCGTGACGCGCCCCTCCGAGAGGAGCAGGTCGACGGCGTCCCCCTCCAGATGGCCCCCCTTGACGAGCACGTGCGCGGGGCCGAGGGCGTGGATGGCGCGTGCGGCGCGCTCCATCGACGCGACGTCGTCGACGGGGAATCCGGCCAGCCGTGCCGCCTCGGGGAGGTTGGGGGTGACGAGCGTGGCCCGGGGGAGGAGGTCGCGCACGAGCGCCCGCACCGCGTCGTCGGCCACGAGCGCCGCGCCGTGCTTGCTCACCATCACCGGGTCGACCACCAACGGGAAGCCGGTCCGCGCCAGCCGCGCCGCGACCGCGGCGATGACGGCGGTGTTTCCCAGGGCGCCGGTCTTGGCGGCCGCCGGGGGGATGTCGTCCAGGACGGCGTCGAGTTGCGCGACGACGAGCGCCGGGGGAAGGACCTCCACGGCCTCGACCGAGCGCGTGTTCTGCACGGTGAGGAGCGTGACGACGCTCGCACCGTAGACGGCGTGCCGGTGGAAGGTCTTGAGGTCGGCCTGGAGGCCGGCCCCGCCGGAGGGGTCGGAGCCGGCGATCGTGAGGGCGACGGGGGGGGCGGGCATGGGGAGGGGGCCGCTCAGCCCGGCCGCGTCCAGTTCGGCGCGTGGGCGAGGGGATCGTAGTCCAGGGGGCGCATCTGGTCGGCGCAGAGGTCGTTGATGATCGCCAGGTTCGCGGCGCCGAAATACTCCCGCCAGTCGCGCCCCGGCTTGCCGGCCGGCTGGAACTGCCGGTCGACCTCGCCGCGGACGTCGTGGCGCGGGGGGAGGCCGAGCCGGCCGGCGAGCGCGTCGAGGAAGCCGGGCTTGTCGCGGAGGAAGTCCTCGTAGCGCACCACGTGGATCCGCGCCCCGTGCTCCCGGAAGCGGCTGGTGATGAAGTGCCAGCGGTAGGCCAGCTGGACGATGTAATTGCCCGGGGGCGCCCCCAGCCAGCGGCTGTCGAAGACGGTCGACCAGCCGCCGGGCATGCCGGCGATCGTGCCGGCGGGGAGATCCTCGAGGTCGCCGGGGAGCTTGTGGCGGTCGAGGATGCTGCGGATGTTGTCGCGCGGATCGCGGACGATGGCCACGATCCCGCGGCTGCGGGGGAAGTGCTCGAGGAGCTGGGCGACGAAGGGGCTGAGGCTCGGCTCCTTGACGATCTGCCTGGAGAAATCGAGCCGGTTGCGCGAGACGAGTTCGTCGAAGGACATCTCGCCCGACCACAACCGCGGCCACACCGACTCACGGTTGGCGTTCATCAGGTCGATCGTGGCCGTCGCGCCGGTGAGCTTCGCCGTCAGCGCGGCGATGGCGGTCGTGCCCGACTTCTGGTTGCCGAGGAAGAAGGCCGCTTCCGGATTGGGGCGGGCCAGCGCCCGGCGGAGGCGATCGACAAACCGCCGCGGGAGGGCACGCACGAAACCCATCGGGGGGAATCCTCCGGTCGCCGGGCGGAACGCCGCCGGCGGGCGGGCCGGCGGAAGACCCCGGGGCCCCCGCACGCCGGGCTGCAGTCGAGAATAGCCCCGCGGAAGGGCCTTCCGCCACCGCCGTCGCCATCGTGGGGGGCGGAGGCGACCGCCGGGGGCGGATCGGCGCGGCTCAGGCCATCAGCTCCGGGATCACGCGCGCCGGCTCGACGCCGGTGAGCTTGAAGTCGAGGCCGAGATGGCGGTAGGTGAAACGCTCGTGGTCGAAGCCGAGGAGTTGGAGCACCGTGGCGTGGAAGTCGCGGATGTGCACCGGATCCTTGACGATGTTGTAGGAGAAATCGTCGGTCTCGCCGTACACCTGCCCGCCGCGGGCGCCGCCGCCGGCCATCCACATCGTGAAGCAGCGCGGATGGTGGTCGCGGCCGTAGTTCTCCCGCGACACGCCCCCCTGCGAGTAGATCGTGCGCCCGAACTCGCCCCCCCAGATGATGAGCGTGGAGTCGAGGAGGCCGCGGCTCTTGAGATCCTGCACCAGCCCGTGGCAGGCCTGGTCGATGTCCTTGCACTGCATCGGCAGCCGGCCGGAGACGTTGGCGTGGGTGTCCCAGTTGTTGAGGTAGACCTGCACGAAGCGCACGCCGCGCTCCACGAGGCGCCGCGACATGAGCACGGTGTTGGCGAAGGTGCCGGGCTTGCGCGCCTCGTCGCCGTAGAGCGCGAAGGTGCTCTCCGGCTCGGTGGCGAGATTCGAGAGGTCCGGGACGCTCGTCTGCATCCGGAAGGCCATCTCGTACTGCGCGATGCGCGTGCGCGTTTCGGGGTCGCCGATCTGCTCGAGCGTGCGCCGGTTGAGGGCCTGGAGACCGTCGAGCGTCTTGCGGCGCACCTCGGCCGGCACGCCGGAGGGATTGTTGATGTAGAGGATCGGGTCGCCGGCG
Source organism: uncultured Planctomycetaceae bacterium (assembly GCA_903885855.1). Taxonomy (GTDB): domain Bacteria; phylum Planctomycetota; class Planctomycetia; order Pirellulales; family UBA1268; genus QWOP01. The sequence goes on along the minus strand of CAISKG010000159.1, from coordinate 7,475 downwards.
CTGCGGAAGCTGACGCCGGAGAACTCCCCCGGCAGGTAGCCGCTCGACCAGAGCCGGGCCCCGATCGCCTGCACCTGCTCGGTGTTGGTCGGCTTGGCGACCAACACCACGAAGGTGGGGAGGTCGGCGTTGAGCGATCCCAGCCCGTAGGCGGCCCACGACCCCAGGCAGGGGCGGCCGTGGAGCTGGTTGCCGGTCTGCATGTAGGTGATCGCCGGCTCGTGGTTGATCGCCTCGGTGTGCATCGTGCGGATGAAGCACATCTGGTCGACCATGCTGGCGGTGTGGGGGAGGAGCTCGGTGACCCACATCCCGCTCTGGCCGTGCCGCTTGAAGGCGAACTTCGTGGGGGCGATCGGGAAACGCGTCTGCCCCGAGGTCATGGTGGTGAGCCGCTGGCCGTTGCGGACGCTCTCGGGCAGATCCTTGTCGAACCAGTCGTTCATCGCTGGCTTGTAGTCGTAGAGATCCATCTGCGGCGGCCCGCCCACCATGTGCAGGTAGATGACGTTGCGCGCCTTGGGGGCGAAGTGCGGCCCGGCGGCGCCGGGGACGCGCGCCACGCCGTCGGGCCCCGTCACGGCGCCGGCGTCGCCCAGCGCGGCGCGGGGAGCGAGCGCGGCGCCGGGAGCCAGCGCGGCCAGCGCCGCGCCGCCGAGGAGGTGGCTGCCGCGCTCGAAGAAGCGGCGGCGCGTGAGATTGAGGCCGAGTTCGGCCAGCGGGTCGGCGGGGAGGGGCATCGTTTTCTCCTGCGGGAGCCTCGGGGCGGCGCGGGGCCGCCGGCCTACTTGCAGAGGACCTCGTCGAGATTGAGGAGTTCGTTCGTGAGCATGGTCCACGCGGCCAGGAGCGCCGCGTCGGGGTGGCGCGGCTTGCTGTCGCCCACCGCGAGGAGCGCCTTGGCGTCGTCGGGATGGGCGGCGTAGAAGGCCTGGAGATCGACCAGCGACTGCTTCACGACCGCCACCTCCTCGGGGGCGAAGGGCCGGGCCACGATCCGCCGGGAGAGGAAGTCGATCCGCGCCTCGTCGGTGGGCCCGCCGATCTCGAGGGCCCGGTCTGCCAGCGCCCGGGCCGCCTCCACGAACTGCGGGTCGTTGAGGGTGACGAGGGCCTGGAGCGGCGTGTTGGTGCGCTCGCGGCGGATGGTGCAGGTCTCGCGCGACGGGGCGTTGAAGATCTCCATCGACGCCGGCGGCGCCGTGCGCTTCCAGAACCAGTACATGCTCTTGCGGTAGAGCCCGTCGCCGGCGTCGCGCTTGTAGCTCTGCGTGTTGCCCCCCATCGACACCGCCTCCCAGACGCCGTCGGGCTGGTAGGGGCGCACGCTCGGGCCGCCGATCTGCCGGACGAGCAGGCCGCTGGCGGCCAGGGCGTAGTCGCGCACCATCTCGGCATCCATGCGGAAGCGCGGGCCGCGCGAGAGGAGGCGGTTGGCGTTGTCCTTGGCGAGCTTCTCCGGGGTCGTGACGGCGCTTTGCCGGTAGGCGCTGCTGGTCACCATCAGCTTGAAGAGGCGCTTCACGTTCCAGCCGCTCTCGCGGAACTCCACCGCCAGCCAGTCGAGCAGCTCGGGATGGCTGGGGAGCTCGCCGGAGACGCCGAGATCGGCGCTCGAGCGCACCAGCCCCGTCCCGAACACCTCCTGCCAGAAGCGGTTCACCGTGGTGCGCGCCGTGAGCGGATGGTCGGCGAGCAGGAGCCAGCGCGCCAGGCCGAGGCGGTTGCGCGGCTGGCCCTCCGGGAAGGCGGGGAGGATGTCGGGGGTGTCGGGCTGGACCTCGTCGAGGCGCTTGTCGTATTCGCCGCGGGCGAGGATCCAGGCCTTGGCCGGCTCCGGCTTCTCGTTCATCACGTGGGCCACGGTGCCGCGCTGGCGGATCGCGGCGTATTCCCCCTCGAGCGCCCGGACGCGCTCGCCCGCCGCCTTGAATGGGGCGTCGGCGCTCGAGAGCCACCATTCGTAGAGGCCGGCCCCGGCCGCCGGGCGCTCCGCGGGGGGGAGGCGCACGAGGTCGGCGATGGCCGCGCCGCGCACCAGCCCCTCCACCTCGCCATCGGAGAAGGCCCGCCCCCACAGCGCGATGCCCGCCACGCCGCAGCCGTGCGCCGGCGAGCCGGGGGAGCGGCTGCCGATCGTGAAGGGCACCTGGTTGCGGATCGTGTTCTTCTTGAAGGCGCTGACCTCGACGTTCGTGCCCTGCGGCTTGCCGTCGTAATACAGTTTCACCCCCTCAGGCCGGCCCGAGCCGTCGTAGACGATCGCGACGCGCGTCCAGGTGTCGGCGGGGAGCTGGTCCCTGGCCGACACCTTCATGGCATCCTCGGGCCAGGCGTGGACGACGTGGATTCCCAGGCGCCGGCCCTGGATCCAGGCGTCCCAGCCGCGGTAGGCCTGGGAGTCGTCCATCTTCGCCACCGCGGCGTAGGCGGTGTCGTTGGCCGGCGGCCGGACCCAGAAGGCGACGGTGAAGCCCTGGTCCTGCTCGAAGTCGCCGACCCCGGCCACCTCGGCCGCCTTGCCGTCGAGGAGCAGCCCCGACGATCCGCCGGGGCCGGGCTGCCAGCGCGTCGCGGCGGAGAGGGGGGAGGTCGGTCTCCTTGCCGCCGACGCGGATCTTCGTCGCCTGCCCCTGCCCCTCGCCGCAGGGCAATTCGGCCAGGGGCGAGTCCTGGGGGAGCAGCGCGCGCACGGTGTCGAGCGTGGCGGCGGAGATCCAGGCGTCGAACTCGGGCCGGCCGGCGGCGCGCCGCGCCTCGACGGCGGCCCGGGCCTGCGGCAGCTCCTTCTCGATCGCCGCGAAGCGCGGGAAATCCTCGGGGCGTGGCACCGGCACCACCGGCGGCGTGTCGTGGACGTTGCCGTCCATCGCCGGCTGGGTCGTGTTGTTGAAGAACGCCGACAGCTCGTAGAACTCGCGCTGCGAGAGCGGGTCGAACTTGTGGTTGTGGCAGACGGCGCAGCCCGTGGTGATCCCCATCCACACCGCCGCCGTGGTCTCGGTGCGGTCGCGGCAGTAGATGACGCGGTATTCCTCGTCGATCGCCCCCCCCTCGCTCGTCGTGATGTTGCAGCGGTTGAAGCCGCTGGCGATCTGGTTGTCGAGTTTCTCCTCGTCGGAGAGCGACGGGTTCTCCGCGTTGACGAGGTCGCCGGCCAGTTGGAGGACGGTGAACTGGTCGAAGGGGAGGTTGCGGTTGAAGGCCCCCACCACCCACTGCCGGTAGGACCACAGCTCGCGGAAGTTGTCGATGTGGATCCCGTTGGTGTCGCCGTAGCGCGCGTAGTCGAGCCAGTGGCGGCCGCGGTGCTCCCCCCAGTCGAGGCTCGAGAGGAGCCGGTCGACGAGTTGCTCGTACGCGTCGGGGGAGCGGTCGGCCACGAACGCCTCCACCAGCGCCGGCTCCGGCGGCAGGCCGGTGAGATCGAGGGCCAGACGCCGGGCGAGCGTGCGCCGGTCGGCCTCGGGCGCCGGGGCGAGCCCCTCCGCCTCGAGCCGGGCGAGGATGAAGCGGTCGATGGGATTGCGGATCCAGGCCTCGCTCCCCACCGCCGGCGGCTCGGGCCGCCGCGGCGCGATGTACGACCAGTGGGGCTCGTACTCCGCCCCCTCCTTCACCCAGCGGACGAGCGTCTCCTTCTGGGCCGGCGAGAGCGGCTTCTTCGCCGCCGGGGGGGGCATGACGTCGGCGGGGTCGTCGGAGAAGACGCGGTCGAGGAAGGTCGTGGAGTCGGGGTCGCCGGGCACGAGCGCCCCCGCCTCGATCGCCGCGTCGCGCTGGTCGAGGCGGAGGCCCGCCTGCCGCGAGGCGCTGTCGGCGCCGTGGCAGGAGAAGCAGTGCTCCACGAGGATCGGCCGGACGTCCTTGTTGTAGGAGAGGCGCGGGGCCGCAGCGGCGGCGGGAGCGTCCTGGGCGCGGGCGGAGGCGGCGACGAGCGCCACGGCGGCCAGCGCGACGAGAGGGACACGCAGGCCGGGGGAGGAAAGGCCGGTCGGGGACATGGGCTCTGGCTCCTCGGGGCGGCTGGGGAGGCACGGACAGCGCGGCCTTCGGCCGGCGTCGCATCGGCCCCTCCCTGCCGAACCGGGCAATTATAGCACCCTCCCCATCCGCCGCGAGGTCGTGCGCGCCGCACGCAAGTGCTTGCTCGGGAAGCAGTTCGATCCGCCGGCGCGCCCGTGCAGGCGGCGCGGCCGCCGTATACTCCGCTCCGCCGTGCGCCGGGGTGGGACGCGGCCGATCCCGGGAGCGATCCGCCATGGAACCGATCACGCGCCGCGCTGCCCTCGGGGCCGGGGTGGGGGCCGCCCTGCCGCTGGCCTTCACCGCCGGCCCCGTCGCCGCCTCCGAATCCCCCAACGAGCGCGTCACGCTGGCGCTGCTGGGCGCCGGGGGCCGCGGCGCCGACCATGCCAAGGCGCTCGCCGCCCTGCCCGGCGTGCGCGTCGGGCATGTGTGCGACGTCTGGGAGAACCGGGCCCGAGGGCTGGCCGAGGCGCTCTCGGCGGTGCAGGGGGAGGCTCCGGCCGTCTCCGCCGACATGCGGCGCGTGTTCGACGACCCGGCGGTGGACGGCGTGGTCATCGCCACCCCCGAGCACTGGCACGCGCTGGCGACGGTCTGGGCCTGCCAGGCGGGGAAGGACGTGTTCGTCGAGAAGAACCCCTCGATGACGATCCGCGAGGGGCGGCTGATGGTGGAGGCCGCCGCCCGCCACCGGCGCGTGGTGCAGGTCGGCTTCCAGAACCGCAGCGGACCCTACGCCGCCAGCGCCCGCGACTACCTGCGCGCCGGCAAGCTGGGGCGGATCGTCCACGTCAAGGTCTACAACCTGCTCGGCGGGGGCCGCTGGCAGCGTCTCCCCGACGGCGAGTGCCCCTCCGGCTTCGACTGGGACGCCTGGCTCGGTCCGGCGCCCTGGCATCCCTACACGGCCGCCCGCCACCTCGATTGGCATCCCTGGTGGGACTACAAGGGGGGGGCCCTCGCCGACGACGCCAGCCACCAGCTCGACCTGGCGCGGATGGTGCTCGGCGATCCGCCCCATCCGCGGAGCGTCGTCTGCTACGGCGGCAACTACGCCCACCACTCGGAGCGCGAGGTGCCGGAGTTCCAGTGCATCACGTACGACTTCGGCGACTTCACCATGACCTGCGAGAACGGCAACGCCACCAACTACATGATCAAGTTCCCGCAGGAGGTGCGCTACGGCACGCAGTGGCCCCACTGGCCCACGAGCGCCACGCGGATCGAGATCTACGGCACCGAGGCGCTGATGTACCTGGGGCGGCACGGCTGCGGCTGGCAGGTGGTCGACACCGGTGGCCGGGTGATCGAGCAGGACAAGGGGCACTTCCCCGACAAATGGCACCGCCCCGACTTCGTCGAGAGCATGCGCACCCGGCGCGCCCCGGCCGCGGACATCGCCCTCTGCCACGCCAGCGCCTGCCTCGTGCACCTGGCCAACACCTCCTTCCGCCTCGGCCAGCGCCAGCTGGCCTTCGACGCCGCCACCGAGACCTTCCCCGGCTGCCCGGAGGCCGACGACCTGCAGCGGCCCGCCGGCCGCGGCCGCTACCGGATGCCCGACGCCGTCTGACGCCCGGAGACCCGCAGCATGGCCCGAATCCCCCGCCCCACGCCGTCGCTGGCGCTGTGTCTCGTGTCCTGCCTCGCCGCGCCGGCGGCCGCGCAGCCGGCCCCCGCGCCGCCGGCGGGGCCGCGCATCGAACTCACGCTGCTCGAGCGCGACCCCGCCACCGGCGAGCCGCGTGAGTCGCGCGAGGTGGTCGAGGCGGCGCGCGTCGGCGTGGTGGCCGTCGACGTCTGGAACTGGCACTGGTGCAAGACCGCCACGATGCGCGTCGACGCGCTCGTGCCGCGGATCGACCACGCCCTCGAGGCGGCGCGCGGGCTGGGGATGACCGTCATGCTCTGCCCCAGCGACGTGGTGGAGAATTACGTCGGCTGGCCGCAGCGCGAGCGCGTCCTGGCCCTCCCCACCGAGGCCGTGCCCGACGCCGTGGCGGTCGACTGCCCGCCGGTGCCCGACGCCGGCGGCTGCGCCTGCGGGCGCATCCGCTGCGGGCCCAACTACGGCTGGGACGCCATGCATCCCGGCCTGCGCGTCGGCCCCGACGACTGGATGCCCGACACGCGCGAGGAGGTGTGGGCGATCTGCCGCGAGCGGGGGCTCACGCACCTGGTGTACGTCGGCTTCCACACGCAGGTCTGCCTGCTCGGCAAGCCGATGGGCCTGCGGGCGATGAAGCGCGCGGGGCTGCGCTGCATCCTGGCGCGCGACATGACCGACGCCCATCCCGGCTACGATCCGGCGCGCGGCTTCACCCCCGATCTCAACACCACCCAGGTGGTGGAGCACTTCGAGCGCCATCTGGCCCCGACGATCGACTTCCGCCGGGAACTCGCCCGGATGGGACGCTGGGACGACGCGGCGGTGGCGGAGCCGGTGCGCGTCACCCCCTGGGGCACCGCGGCCCGGCCCCACCTCTTCGAGGACGACGTCACCGTGACGCTCGCCGCCCCGCTCGAGCCCGGCGCGGAGATCCGCTACACGCTCGACGGCTCCGCCCCCGGGCCCTCGTCGCCGCGCTACGACGCGCCGCTGGTGCTCACCGCGTCGACGCGGCTGCGAAGCGCCGCCTTCCGCGACGGCCGGCGCGTGGGCGGCGAGGGGGCGGCGGCCTTCGAGCGGCTCGGGCCGCTCCCCCCGGCGCCGGACGTGCACGTGGGGGATCTGGTGCCACTGCGCAGCGTCGGCTTCGGCCACACCCACGGCGGCGAGGTGCGCTACTCGGGCGACAGCGGGCCGCCGCGGGCGGATCGCTCGAACCGCGGCGACCCGATCCGCATCGACCGGCGCACGTTCGAGCGCGGCCTCGGCGTCCATGCGCCGTGCGAGGTCGTCTACGCCGTCGAGCCGGGCTACCGGCGTTTCGTGGCGCTCGTCGGGGTCGACGAGCGGATCGTCGACATGAGCCACGGCTCGAACCTCGCGCGGTATCCGAGCGTCGTCTTCAGGGTGATGATCGACGGCCGCGAGGCGGCGACGAGCCCGGTGATGCGCGTGCAGTCGCCGGCGTGGCGCTTCGACGTCGCCATCCCCGCCGGGGCGCGACGCGTGGGGCTGGTGGCGATGGACGCCGGCGACGGCAACCGCGAGGACTGGGCCGACTGGGCCGAGGCGGGCTTCGTCGTGGCGCCGGAGTGACGCCGCGGTCTCACGCTTCCGTCGCGTCCGCCGGGGCGCCGGCGAGATCGGCGACGTGGAGGCATTCGTACTGCGGGCCGTCGCGGCCGCGCGTGCTGGCGTGGAGTTCGACGGTGTCGATCCCGGCGGCGCCGCCGGGGACGTCGGCGAGCGTCGCCAGCTCCGTCGCCAGCCGCGCGGGGCGGGCACGGGGTGCCGGCGGCGGGGGCGGGTGGGAGGGGAAGCGGCATGGGGGGCCCGG
>CAISKG010000158.1 GCA_903885855.1 uncultured Planctomycetaceae bacterium | reverse complement strand
GTAGAAGACGTCCTCGCCGGTGGCGGGGTCGCGGGTGAAGGCCACGCCCGTGGCGCAGTCGTCGCCCATGTTGCCGAACACCATGCTCTGGACGTTGACCGCGGTGCCCCATTCGTCGGGGATCTTGTACTTGCGGCGGTAGAGGATCGCCCGCTCGTTCATCCAGCTGCCGAAGACGGCGCCGATGGCGCCCAGGAGCTGCTGGAAGGGATCCTGCGGGAAGGTCTTGCCGGTGCGCTCCTTGATCAGCTTCTGGAAGCGGCGCACGAGCTCCTTGAGGTGCTCCTCGGTGAGGGCGGTGTCCTCGTGGACGTGAACCTCGTGCTTGAGGTGCTCCATCACCTCCTCGAACGGCTCGTGCTCGTTCTCGTGGCGCTTCTGCACCCCCATCACCACGTCGCCGTACATCTGGATGAAGCGGCGGTAGGAGTCGTAGGCGAACCGGCCGTTGCCGGTGGCCTTCTTGAGGCCCTCGACCGTCTGGTCGTTGAGGCCGAGGTTGAGGATCGTGTCCATCATCCCCGGCATGCTGTCACGGGCGCCGGAGCGGACGCTCACCAGCAGGGCGTTGGCCGGGTTGCCGAATTTCTTCCCCGTCTCCTTCTCCAGCAGCTTGACGAAGGCCGCGACCTCCTCCTCGAGCCCCTTGGGGAACTTCTTCCCCGAGGTGTAGTAGTCGATGCACTGCTGGGTGGTGATCGTGAACCCGGGGGGAACCGGGAGGCCGATCTTCGTCATCTGGGCGAGGTTGGCCCCCTTGCCGCCGAGGAGGGACTTCATCGTGCCGTCGCCGTCGCACCGCGTGGCGCCGAAGTAATAGATCATCCGCCCCGGCTTCGACGTGGCTTCCTTGCGGGCGGGCTTCTTGGCGGTCTTCTTGGCGGGCGACTTGGCCATGGGGGGACTGGAACCTTTCGGCAGGGGGGAAAGGGGTGAAAACGCGGGAAAAACCGCTGCGATGCTACGTTCGGGACACCGGGGGCGTCAACGCGGCGGGGCCGGCGGGCGCGGGGTAGAATCGGCGGCTCTGCGGGCCCCTGCCTCCCGCCGGCAGCCCCCCCCGAGGGCCGCATGGGCCACGGTGCCACCGCCATGTCGTCGATGAGCCCCCGAAGCCCCTCCGCGCGCCCGAGCGACCGCGTCGGCGTCCCGGCCGTCGTGCCGGCCACGGTGCTCGGGCTGGCCTGGCTGCTGGGGCTGGGCTGGCTGCTCGGTCTGGGCCCGATGGGGGGGGCGCGTGCGGCGGACCCCGACTTCGGCCGCGACGTGCGGCCGATCCTCGCGCGGCACTGTTTTGCCTGCCACGGCCCCGACGCGCACGACCGCCGGGCCGGCCTCCGCCTCGACGAGCGCTCGGGCGCGCTGGGGGCGACCCCGTCGGGCGCGCGGGCGATCGTGCCGGGCGACCCGGCCGCCAGTGCGCTCGTGCAGCGGATCCGGGCCGCCGACGCCGACGCCGTCATGCCCCCGCCGGAGACCAATCGGCCGCTCGGCGACGCCGAGAAGGAGCTGCTCGAACGCTGGATCGCCGCCGGGGCTCCCTACACGCTCCCCTGGGCGCTCGAGAGCCCGCGGCGGCCGGCCGCCGCCGGGGAGCCCGGCTGGATCGACGCCCTCCTCGAGGAGCGCCTGCTCGCGGAGGGGATCGAGCCGGTGGCGGAGGCCGACGCGGTGACGCTCGTGCGCCGCCTCCATTTCGACCTCCTCGGGCTGCCCCCCGACCCCGCCGACGTCGCCGCGTACCTCGCCGATACCCGTCCCGACCGCTACGAGCGCTTGGTCGACGCCCTCCTCGCCTCGCCGCGGCACGCCGAGCGGATGGCCTCCTGGTGGCTCGACCTCGTCCGCTGGGCCGACACCGTCGGCTACCACGGCGATCAGGACCACGCCTCCTCCCCCTACCGCGATTGGGTGATCGCCGCCTTCCTCGCCGACCTCCCCTTCGACCGCTTCACGGCGCTGCAGATCGCGGGCGACCTCCTCGAGCCGGCGGCCGGCGAGCATCCCGACGATCGCCTCCTGGCCTCCGCCTACCACCGCCTGCTGCAGACGACGCACGAAGGGGGATTGCAGCTGGCGGAGTACCGCGCCATCTACCAGGCCGACCGGGTGCGCAACTTCTCGGCGGTGTGGCTGGGGGCGACGCTCGGCTGCGCGCAGTGCCACGACCACAAATACGACCCCTTCACGGCGCGCGACTTCTACGCGCTGGGGGCCTTCTTCGCCGACATCGACGACGAGAAGCATCTGGAGAAGGGGGGATTCGGCGAGCGGAACCTCAACGCCCTGCCCACCTTCCGCGGCCCGGAGATGGCGCTCGTCGGCCCCTTCGACCGCCCCGAGGCCGCGCGCCTCGACGAGCGCGTCGCGCGGCTGGAGGCCGACCTCGCCGCCGCCGCGGACGCGGACGCGGAGAGCGCCGCCCGGCGCGCGGAACTCGAGGAGGCACGCCGCCTCCGCGCGGCGCTCACCCGGCCGCTGATGGTGACCTCCGCGCTCGACGTGCCCCGCCCCACGCGGCTCCTGGCCCGCGGCGACTGGATGGACGAGGCGGGGCCGCTCGTGGAGCCGGCCGTGCCGGCGGCGCTGGGGCGGATCGACGCGCCCGGCCGCGCCTCGCGCGCCGACCTGGCCCGCTGGCTCACGGCGCCGCGCCGTGACGGGGGGGTGGGGGAGCTCACGGCCCGCGTCACCGCCAACCGCCTGTGGGCCCTCTGTTTCGGCGCCGGCCCCTGCCGCAGCCTCGCCGATTTCGGCGCCCAGGGTGAGCCGCCCGATCACCCGGCGCTCCTCGACGGCCTGGCGCTCGACTTGATCGACGGCGGCTGGAGCGTGCGCCGGCTGCTGCGCACCATCGTCACCAGCCGCGCCTACCGCCGGGCCTCCGACGCACCGGCGGCGACGGTGGCCCGCGACCCCGACAACCGTCTCCTCGCGCGGCAGGGACGCTGGCGCCTCCCGGCCGAGGGGGTGCGCGACACGGCCCTGGCCGTGTCGGGGCTCCTCGTGGAGCGGCTCGGCGGCGAGAGCGCGCGCCCCTACCAGCCGGCCGGCTACTACCGCCACCTCAACTTCCCGCAGCGCGAGTACGCGGCCCACGACGACGACCGGCAATGGCGCCGCGGGCTGTACGTCCATTGGCAGCGGATGTTCCTCCATCCGCAGCTGCTGGCCTTCGACGCGCCCAACCGGGAGGAGTGCACCGCCGAGCGCGCCCGGTCGAACACCCCGCGTGCGGCGCTCGTGCTCCTCAACGACCCGACCTTCGTCGAGGCGGCGCGGAAGCTCGCGGAGCGCGTGCTGCGCGAGCCGGGCGACGACGCCGGGCGGATCGGGGCCCTCTGGAGGCGCGCCGTGTCGCGGGAGCCCGACGCCGCCGAGCGTGCCCTCCTCGCGGGCCTCCTCGAGCGCGCTCGGCGCGACTACGCCGCCGATCCGGCCGCCGCCGGGGCGCTGGTGGCCACGGGGATCGCCCCGCGCGACGGCGCGCTGGATCCCGCCGAGACGGCCGCCTGGACGGCACTGGCCCGGGCGGTGCTCAATCTCCACGAGACCTTCGCGAGGTATTGAGCATGGACATGCCGCGCCGCACCTTCCTCGGCCGGGCCGGGATCTCGCTGGGGGCCGCCGCCCTCGGCGGCCTGCTCGCGCGCGGGCGTGCGCAGGCGGCGCCGCACCATGCCCCGGCGGCCGACGCGGTGATCTTCGTCTGCCTGGCCGGCGGCCCCAGCCACCTCGAGACGTTCGACCCCAAGCCGCGCCTCGCGGCCCTCGACGGGCAGGACATGCCGGCGAGCGTCACGGCCGGCCGCCCCATCGCGCAGCTCCAGGGCGCGCGGCTGGTGTGCCTCGGGCCGCGCGTCGGCTTCACGCGCCACGGGGCGTCCGGCCTGGCGGTGAGCGACCATTTCCCGCGCCTCGGGGCGCTCGCCGACCGCCTGGCCATCGTGCGCTCGATGGTCTCCGAGCAGATCAACCACGATCCCGCCCACACCTTCATGAACTGCGGCACCGCGCTTTCCGGGCGGCCGAGCATGGGGGCCTGGGTGACCTACGGCCTGGGCAGCGCCGCCGACGATCTCCCCGGATTCGTGGTGATGACGAGCAAGCTGGGGCGCAATCCCCAGCCCATCGCCTCCCGGCAGTGGCATTCCGGCTTCCTGCCGGGGCGCTTCCAGGGGGTGGAATTGGCCACCACCGGCGATCCCCTCCACTACGTCGCCCGCCCGGCGGGCGTGTCGGCGGCGGGGCAGCGGGATCTGGTCGACGCGGTCGCCGCGCTCGAGCGCCACCGCCTCGAGCGCCTCGACGACCCGGAGCTCGCCACCCGGATCGCGCAGTACGAGCTCGCCTTCCGGATGCAGACGAGCGTGCCGGCGCTGGCGGATCTGGCGGGGGAGACGGCCGGGACGCTCGCCCTCTACGGCGCCGAGCCGGGCAAGGCCACGATCGGCACCAACTGCCTCATGGCGCGCCGCCTGGTGGAGCGCGGCGTGCGCTTCGTGCAGCTCTACCACTCCGACTGGGACCACCACAACGGCATCGACGGATTCATGGCCGAGATCTGCCCCCCCACCGACCGGGCCGTGGCCGGCCTGATCGCCGACCTCGCGCGGCGCGGCTTGCTCGAGCGCACGCTCGTGATCGTGGGGGGCGAGTTCGGGCGCACGCCGATGGCGCAGGCCAACAAGGGGCCGGTGGGGCGCGACCACCACTGCGCCGGCTTCAGCATGGTGCTCGCCGGCGGCGGGATCCGCGGCGGGATCGCGCACGGCGCCACCGACGACCTCGGCTACGACGCCGTCGAGGAGGTGGTCCACGTCCGCGACCTCCACGCCACGATGCTCCACCTCCTCGGCCTCGACCACGCCCGGCTCACCTTCCCCTTCCAGGGGCTCGACGCCCGCCTCACCGGCGTGCTGCCGGCGCGGGTGGTGCGGGGGATTCTCGCCTGAACGCCCCGCTCACTCGCGGCCGCCGAGCCAGCGGTCGACGAGCGATTCGATGGCGCCGTCCTCGCGCATGGTGAGGATCGCGGCGTTGAGCCGCTCGCGGAGGGGGCTGCCCGGAGCCAGCGCGATCCCCACGTCGAGCGACTCGAACACCGGCCCGACGAGCCGGTAGTCGGCGCGGCTCGGCCGGGCGATGGCGTGGCGGAGGGTGAAGTTCTCCGCCACCACCGCCTCCACCTCGCCGTCGTCGGCCGCGGCGAAGGCCTCGTCGAGGGTGTTGAATTCCTTCGGCACCCCCGCCCGGGCGCGGACGGCGGCGCTGGCGGCGCCCCCCGCCTGCGTCGCCACCACGCGCCCGGCCAGGTCGCGCGGGCCGTGGATCGTCCCGCTGATCCGCTCGGCGGTGAGGGTGGCGGCGAGCGAGCCGGTGAACAGCGCCACCAGCCCGATCCCCACGATCATCCACACCAGCGCCAGCACCCGCCCCGGCAGCCCGTCGACGTGCTTGTCGTCGCAGCCGCCGGTGAGGAGCGTGCTGATGCCCCACCAGGTGCCCTCCCAGGCGCCCCGCGGCCAATGGCGCGGGAAGCTGCGCTCGTTGCCACGGCGCTCGAAGAGCCAGAGGAGATGGCCGACGATCACCGTCAGCGCCGTGAGGATCGCCAGCAGCCGGAGGACCTCGGCCGAGAGGAGGATGTCGAGCGGCCCGAGCCACGACTCGGGCTCCACCCCGCGGACCGCGATCCGCATGCCGCTGTGGAGGACGGCGTGGGAGAAGTCGAGGCGGGCCTCGCTCTCGCGGGTGATCGCGATGGGGCCGAGGAACAGATCGACCGCGCCCGCGGCGGCGGCGTCCATCGCGGCGTTGATCGAGGGGAAGACGACGTACTCGTCCTCGATCCCCAGCCGGCCGCGCAGGTCCTCCCAGAGGGCGATCGAGGCCCCGCTGGGCGTGCCGTCGATGACCTGGAGGGTGACGCCGACGTTGGTCACGCCGACGCGCACCCGCTCGGCGCCGGCCGCGCCGCTCCCGGCGGCGAGGATCGCCACCGCCAGCCCGACGGCGGCCACGCGGCGGATGCGGCGCGCGGCGAGCGCCGCGATCGTGGCCCCGACGACGACGAGCGCCGCCGCCAGGGGCGACGATTCCCGGCGGCACGCGCGTGCCCGCGGCGATCGATTCGGCGGCGCCGTCGGCCTGGCTGCCGGCCAGCGCCACGAGCACGACCGGCACGGCGTTGTGGACGGCGTGGCAGGCGATCGACGGGAGGATGCTGCCGCTGGCCACGCGCAGGCATCCGGCGAGGAGGCCGAGGAGGAAGGTGGCCGGATAGCGCTCGGGGAGGACGTGCGCGACGGCGAAGAGCGCCGCCTGCAGGAGCAGCGCCCAGGCCAGGCGCGGCCGCGTCGGCCGCGCTCCCGCGAGCCCGGCCAGGAGCCACCCGCGGAAGAGCAGCTCCTCGGCGACCGCGGGGAGGAGCGCGACCAGCCCCAGCGACACCCACCAGGGAGACGCACGCAGCAGCGCCACGAGGCGCTCGGAGAGGGAGCGCACCTCCTCCGATGGCTCCGCGCCGAAGAGGGCCAGGAACAGCGCCGCCGAGAGGAGGAAGCCTCCCGCCCCCAGGAGCGTGCCGCCGAGGGTGGACGCGAGGGCGGGTAGCGGGCCCCCGGGGAGCGCCAGCCCGAAGGTGGCGCGGTCGTCCACGCGCTGCCATCCGCGGACGAGCGCCAGCGGCAGGATCACCGCCACCGCCTGATGGATCGGGATCGTGAGGAGGAGGTCGTCGGGCGACAGACCCTGCACGTACCACAGCCCGGCCAGCCCGGCGACGACCGGGGCCACCGCCTGCGGCCACGACGGCACCGGCCGCGGCGGCGGGCGGTCGAGGAGCCCGGCCGGGTTGGCGTCGGGACCGCGGAACAGGATCTCCTCGTCGGTGAGCAGCCACGCGGTGGCGCGGAGCAGGAGCCAGGTGCACGCGGCCGACGCGGCCAGCGACAGGCCGAGCGGCAGGAGGATCGCCAGGGCGCGGGCGAACCCCTCGCCGGCGGGCGCCTGGAAGGCGTCGCGGGCCACGATCACCTGCCCGGCGAACGGCACCAGCGCCAGCGCCCCGTCGCCCCGCAGCCCCGGCACGAGGGCCGTGCCGGCCAGCGCCGTCACCAGGAGGATCACGGGCGTGAGCGTGTTCTGCGCTTCCTTGCCGCTCTTGGAGGCGGTGGTGACCGCCAGGCAGGTGGCGGCCGCCAGCGCCGAGAGCCCGACGAAGCCCACGAGCGTCACGGCGGTGCCCAGCCACAGGCCGGGGACGTCGGAGAGGGAGCCGGAGGGGAGGAAGCGCAGGGAGACCGCCGCCGTCAGCGCGATCGACAGGCAATTGGCCGCCAGGGTGGCGAGCGTCACGGCGTAGACCGCGAGGAACTTCCCCGTCACGATGCTCATCGCCGAGCAGGGCGCCATGAGGAGCGTCTCCACGGTGCCGCGCTCCTTCTCGCCGGCGATGGCGTCGATGGCGGGATAGAAGGCGCCGGTCATCGTGAGCACGGTGAGGAGCACGAGGATCGCCCCGGAGAGCCCGGGGAGGATCGTCTCCGCCGAGACGGTGGGGGCTTTGAAGGTTTCGCCGAGGAAGCGGAGGCGCAGCGGCCGCAGCACCTCCTCCGGCAGGCCGGCGGCGGTCACGCGGCGCACGCGGGCCTGCTCGGCGAGCGTGCGGATCACCGCCTCGAACGGCTCGCGCGACCGCCCGGCGGCCGGGGAACGCGGCGTGAAGCGGGCGGCGAGCTCGACGGTGCCGGTGCCGTCGAGCGCGGCGAGGAGCCCGCCCGGCGCCTCGATCCACACGTCGGCCTGCCCATCCTCCACGGCGCGGATGCCCTCGTCGGGGGAGCCCTGGAGGAAGGTCACCGCCGACGGCCACGGCTTGCCCGTCCCCTGCGGGCGCCCCTCCTCGACGGCGGCCTCGATCCGGGCCGCGAACGGCACCGCCTCGGGGCCGCTCATCGCCACCACCAGCGGCACCGGCGCGTTCTTGGCCTCGAGGTCGCTGACGGCCGAGCGCACGCCGAGCGCGCTCGACAGGGCGACGATCGGGTAGGTGACCATGGGGAGGAGGAGGGTGACGAACAGCGTGCGCCGGTCGCGCACGAACTCGAGCAGGTCGCGCCGGGCGATCGCCAGCGCCGCGACCAGCCCGCCACTGCGCTCGTCGCGGCGGGGTGCTCCGTGCGGGGCGGAGGGGGGCGTTGCGCTCATCCGCCTCGCGCCTCCCCGACGGCCGCGAAGAAGGCCTCCTCGAGGCCGGCGGCGTCGCCCACCAGCGCGTCGCGCGATCCCTCGGCCACCACCCGGCCTCCGTGGATGACGACGAACCGGTCGCAGCGCGCCTCGATCTCGTGGAGGCGGTGGGTGGAGAGGAGGATGGCGTGGCCCCGGGCGCGGAGGTCGGCCAGCAGGGCGAGCAGGTCGCGCGAGCCGATCACGTCGAGGGCGCTGGTGGGCTCGTCGAGGACGATCGCCGGGGGATCGTGGACGAGCGCCCGCCCCACGCTGACGCGTTGCCGCTGCCCGGAGGAGAGCCGCCCCGCGGGGCGGTCGGCGAAGGCGGACAGGTCGAGCACGTCGACGAGCGTCTCGACGCGCGCCTCGAGGACGTCGGCGGGGAGGCCGTGGAGCTCGCCGAAGGAGCGGAGGATCTCGCGGGCGGAGAGGCGGTCGGGCACGCCGGTGGTGGCCGAGACGTACCCCAGCCGGCGCCGGGCCCCGACGGGATCGATCGCCACGTCGCATCCGGCGACGCGGGCGCTGCCGGAGGTGGGGCGCAGAAGCGTGGCGAGGACGCGCAGGGTGGTGGTCTTGCCGGCGCCGTTGGCCCCGAGGAGCCCCACCATCTCGCCGGGGGCGACGTGGAACGACACCCCGTCGACGGCGCGCACCACGGCGCCGGAGGAGGCGCGGTAGTGCTTCACGAGCCGGTCGACCTCGATCATGCGCGCGTCCTGCGGGGGGGGCTCTTCAATTCTATCCCCGCCCGCCGCCGGATGCGGCGGGGGCGAGCGGGCGAACCCTCGGCGTTCGCCGCGAGCCGGAGCGGAAGAAGGCCAGGGAGGGCTTCTTCCGCGCTGCAACTAGCTCTCGTCGCTCGGCGGAAACTGGCGCCATTCGAGGATCGCCCAGGCGATCGCCAGGAAGACCGCCGTGAGGACCAGGACCGCGGAGACCTGATACCAGGGGCGGTTGATGTCGACGAGCAGCTGGAATTCGGCGGGGATGTCGCGGCGCAGCCCCGTCCAGGCCACCAGCAGCGTCCGCAGGCGCAGCGACACCGTGAACTGGTTCACCACCGCCGGGATCAGCCCGGCGAGGTACTCGATCACCAGTGCCACGCCCACCGACGCCACCAGGGCGCGCTTCGGCACGATCACCGCAGGGAGGGCGAAGAGGGCCGCCCGCCCCATGCACGAGAGGAGGATCAGCACCGCGAAGGTGCCCGCCACGCGCGCGCCCCCCTCGATGCAGTCGGAGAGGATCGCCAGCGCGAGGGCGGCCAGGGCCACCGCGCCCGACCAGATCACCGCGGCCAGCCACGTGCCCAACAGCAGCCCACGCCGGCCCCCGGGGCGGACGGCGACGTGCACCCAGGTGCCACGCTCGAGTTCGTCGGCCACCAGCGGCGACATCGTCACCAGGAGCCCCAGCATGCACACCATCTCGGGGATGAGGAGATAGAGCATGGGGATCCCGAGCCGCGGCTCGATGCTCGTGCCGATGCCGTTGACCGCGGCGGCGAGGACGGCCGTGGGGAAGACGATCCCGATCGCGGCCAGCGCCAGGCGCGGCGGTGTGAGGAGGCGGGCGAGCTGGAAGCCCGCCACCGCGGCGATCGAGGCCAGCGCCGGCAGGGGGGCGCGGCGGTCGGCGTCCGGGATGTCGACGGGAGGGGTGGTCATGAGGCCTCCCCGCGATGGATCTGCACGAGCCTGCCGAAGATCCCCTCCAGGGAACGGTCGCCGGGCACGAGTTCGCGCACCAGGATCCCCTCGGCGCTGGCCGCCGCGCCGATCCGCTCGGCCAGCGCCACCGGCGCCCGCGTGTCGACCACGAAGGTGTCGGTGCCGACGAAGCGCACCGCGTCGGCCTCGGGGGAGGCGCAGGCCATCTCGGCCAGGCGCCGCGGGGCGTCGCACACCACGCGCACCTCGCTGGGGAGGGTGTCGATGAGGCGCCGTACCTCCTCCACCGTGCCGCTGGCCACGAGCCGGCCGCCGAGGATCACGGCCAGCCCGGCGTCGAGCGCCTCGACCTCGTGGAGGAGATGGCTGGCCACCAGCAGGCTGCGCGACCTGGCCCAGCGCCGCACCAGCGACACCAGCTCGTGGCGGGCCACCGGATCGAGGCCGTCGAAGGGCTCGTCGAGCACGAGCAGGTCGGGGTCGTGGGCGATGGCGCCGGCGAGCTTGGCCCGCTGGCGCATCCCCTTGGAGAGGGTCGACAGCGGCCGCCGGGCGGCCTCGCCGAGCCCCACCTGCTCGAGCGTGCGGTCGGCGCGGAGGGCGGCGGCGGCGGGGGTGAAACCGGAGAGCCGCACGAGGTAGCGCACCCAGTCGCGGGCGCTCATGGCGCGCTCGGTGATGTCGGAGGCGGGGCAGAGGCCGATGCGCCGCAGGACGCGCGGGTTGAAGAACGGGCGCTCTCCGAAGACGCGCACCTTGCCCATGGAGGGGCGCAGCTGGCCGGTGACGAGGCCGAGGAAGGTGGTCTTGCCGGCGCCGTTGGGGCCGAGGAGCCCGTAGGCCCCCGCGCCGAGATCGACGCTCACGTCGTTGACGCCGATCACCGTGCCGTAGAGCTTCGTGACGCCGCGCAGGGAGATCATGGTCGGGGGCGGTCCGGGAGGATCATGCGCGGGCCGGTGCGTCGACGCGCCACCAGAGGACGAAAACCGCCAGCAGCGACACCACCGTCAGCGAGACCACCGGCGGGAGCACCACCTCGGGCCGGCGCTCGATGCCGAAGATCCAGGCCTGCACCACCCCCAGGGCGTGGTAGGGGGAGATCCAGGCCCAGCGGTCGACCGCGGCGTCGAGGCCGGTGGCGCGCGCCAGCCAGCGCACGCGGCGCAGGTCGAGGGCCAGGCCGGATTCCCGTGCTCCGCGCATCGCCCTGTCGACGCCGGCGCCCGGCCTCCCGCTGGGGCCCCGCCCCCGGCCGCCGCGGTTCCCCTCGCCGACCCCCATCCCGCCGGAGTCGTCCTCGGGCCCGTCGTCGACGGCGACGGCGAGATCCCCCCCGCCCGGCCGGGCGATCAAGTCGGCGGTGGCCAGCGACGTGTGGGCCACCCAGCAGGCGATCCAGGTGGCGAACCAGGCGAAGCTGGCGATCCGGCTCTCGGCGGTGAGCGACGAGAAGGCCAGGGCCAACAGCACGGTGGGCACCGCCAGGGCGACGCTCGCGGCCACGATCCGCAAGGGGAGGTCCCAGGTGGCCAGCGCCACCCACACGCTCGGGCTCACCGCCACCCCCATTCCCCAGAGCACGATCCCGGGGAGCATCGTGATGGCCGCCACGAGCAGCGCCAGGATCAGCAGCTTGCCCGCCACGTACTCGAATTTCCCCACTGGGCGCGTGAAGTAGATGAGCCACGCCCGGGCGCGCAGGTCGCGCGAGACGAGCGTCGGCGCCACCAGCCCCACGACGATCGCCAGCAGGATCGCCTGCGGGGCCCGCATAAAGAGCAGGAGGAGCCGGCTCCACACCGCGCGGCGCGTGCGGTACACCTCCGCCTCCGGCCCGCCGTGCCGTTCGGCCGGATCGACGGTGTCGCCGAGGGCGTCGGCGATCACCGCGCCGAGGACCCCGATGCCGTCGAGGTTGCGCCCCATGCGGGCCGAGGTCCGCATCGCCCCCAGGCGCCCCTCGTCGACGGCCTGCTCGAAGGCGAAGAAACTTCCCGCGAAGAGGATCGCCGGGCTCCAGGCGAAGAACACCGCGCGCCTCAGCCAGCGGCTCGACCAGGCCAGGCGGATGCCGGTGGCGGCGATCACCAGGATCGCCGAGAGCGGGCCGCGCCGTTCCCCGCACCACGGGCGGTAGCCGACGTCATGGAGCGGCATGGGCCACCACCTCCCCGTCGCCGGCGGCCGCCAGGGCCTCGAGAAACACCTCCTCCAGCGGCCGGCGGGCCGGCTCGAGGGCCCGCACCCCCACACCCAGGCCGGCCGCCTCGTCCCACACCGCGCGCAGTGCCCGCGGATCGCCGCCGAGGCGCAGGAGGATCACGCTCTCCGGCACCCCCTCCGGCCCCACCGAGCGCCGCGCGGGGATCCCCCGGGCGACGAGGCGGTCGACGAGGGCGTCGACCGGGCCCGACACCTCGAGGCGCTCCTCGGGCACGGGCGGATGGGTGAGCTCGCGGATCGTGCCCGCGAGGCGCACGCGCCCCGCCGCGAGGAGGATCACACGCTCGCAGATCGATTGCACGTCGGGGAGGACGTGCGTGGAGACGAGGATCGTCTTGCCGTGATCGCGCGCCAGGATGGTGAGCCGGCCGAGCATGGCGCGGCGTTCGATCGGGTCGAGGCCGTTGGTGGGCTCGTCGAGGATCACGAGACGCGGATCGTGGACGATCGCCGCGGCGAAGCAGATCTTCTGCTTGACGCCCACCGAGAGCGTCTCCACGGGGCGGTAGCGCTCCTGCCCGGCGTCGCACCAGTCGAGCACCTCGTGGGCGCGGCGGAGGGCCTCGGTGCCGGGGAGGCCGGAGAGCCTGGCGGCGTAGGCCACCATCTCCACCCCCGAGAGGCCGGGGATCGCCGCCTCGTCCTCCGGCACCACGCCGACGAGGCGCCGCACCTCGCGCGAGCGGGCGTGGGGGTCGAGCCCGAAGACGCGCACCTCCCCCTCGACGATGCGCACGAGCCCCAGGATCGCCTTGACGAGCGTGCTCTTGCCGGCGCCGTTGGGGCCGACGAGCCCGGTGATCCCCGGCGGGACGTCGAGCGACACGCCCCGGAGCACCGTGCGCCGGCCGTAGCGCTTCACGACGCCGGCGACGCGCACCGGCATGTCGGACTCCGTGCCCCCGGCGGGTGACGCGTGCATCATTCGAGTCCCTGCCCGGTCAGCCCTCCATGACTTCGGCTTCCTTGACCTTGGCCAGGTCGCCGACCTTCGCCTCGTAGGTCTTGGTCAGCTCCTGGACCTCCTCCTTGGCGGAGTCGCGGTCGTCCTCCGTCAGGCCGCCGTCGGCCGACTCGGTGTCGGCGGCCTTGTTGGCGTCGCGGCGCACGTTGCGGATCGCGACGCGCGCCTCCTCGGCCAGTTCCCGGATGCGCGCGGTCATCTTCTTGCGCACGTCGGTGGAGAGGGCGGGGATCGTGATCCGGATGACGCGGCCGTCGCTCTGGGGATTGAAGCCCAGGTCGGCCGCCTGGATCGCCTTCTCGATGTCCTTGAGGGTGCCCGGGTCGAAGGGGCGGACGACGATCTGATTGGGCTCGGGTGCGCCGACGCTCGCCAGGGCCTTGATCGGCGTCGGCGAGCCGTACACCTCGACCCGCAGCGAATCGACGAGGCCCGGATTGGCCCGGCCGGTGCGGATCCCGGTGAGGGAGTGCCGGAAGACATCGACGGCCTTCTCCATCCGTTCCTCGGCGTCGAGGAGAATCTCGTCGACCGGCATGCGGGCTCACTCCTGGGGGAAGGCGGCCCCGGGGCGGGGCGGCCCACGGGGGGCATGGTGCGCGTGCGCACCGCCGCCCACAATTCTCCCGGTGGGGTGTGACCGACGCAAGCGGCGGCGGCGCCCCGCGGCCGTGTCCCGGCGGCCGGTTCTTCGCCGGGAGGGAGTTTCGCCATGCCGGAAGCGGGCCTGATCGTGGGAATTGATCCGCCGGGCCGCCGCCGGGCGGCGCCGCGACGCCGCGCGCCGGGCCCGGGGTGCGCCGCGCGGAGGATGCTCGTCGGGGGCCTGCTCGCGCTGGTCCTGCCCGCCGCCGCGGCCGCCGAGCGCCCCGCGGGACTCCCCCCCAACGTGGTCATCATCCTGGCCGACGACCTCGGCTGGGGCGACCTGGGCTGCTACGGCCATCCCTCGATCCGCACCCCCCACCTCGACCGGATGGCGGCCGAGGGGATCCGCTTCACCGACTTCTACTCCGCCGGCGAGGTCTGCACGCCGAGCCGGGCCGCCCTCCTCACCGGCCGCTACCCGGTGCGCAGCGGCATGTGCCACGACCGCTTCCGCGTCCTCCGCGCCACCTCCACCGGCCACCTCCCGGACGGCGAGGTGACGCTCGCCGAGGCGCTCCGCGGGCGCGGTTACGCCACGGCGTGCATCGGCAAGTGGCATCTCGGCGCCTTCGGCAACGAACCGGCCGGCCACCCGGCGCGCCACGGCTTCGACCGCTTCTTCGGCCTCCCCCACTCCAACGACATGGACGCCCTCCCCGCCGCGCCGCCGGGCGCGCCGGGGAGGGCCGATCAGGACCCCTCCTGGTGGAACGCCCCGCTGTGGCGCGACGAGGCCGTCGTGGAGCGCCCCGTCGACCAGACCACCCTCACCGCGCGCTCGATCGACGAGGCGATCGCCTTCGTGGGGGAACAGCGCGCCCGCCCCTTCTTCCTCTACCTTCCCCTCTCCTTCCCGCACGTGCCGCTGTTCGCGTCGGAGGCCTTCCGGGGCACGAGCCCGCGCGGCCTCTACGGCGACGTCGTGGAGGAGCTCGACGCCGGCGTGGGGCGGCTGCTCGCCGCGCTCCGCGCGGCCGGCCTCGATCGCGACACGCTCGTGGTCTTCACCAGCGACAACGGCCCCTGGCTCACGATGCAGGCCCAGGGGGGCTCGGCGGGGACGCTGCGCGAGGGGAAGGGAAGCACGTGGGAGGGGGGGATGCGCGTGCCGGCGATCGCCTGGTGGCCGGGGAGGATCCGGCCTGGCAGGGTCCACCGCGGCGTGGCGACGACGATGGATCTGTTCACCACCGCCTGCCGTCTGGCCGGCGCGGCGCCCCCCGCCGACCGCCCCGTGGACGGCGTCGACCTCGCGCCGGTGCTCCTGGCGGAGGGGGAGGAGGAGCCGGAGGGGGTCGAGCGCGCGGCCTTCTTCTACTACCGCGGCCGGCGCCTCTTCGCCGTCCGCTCCGGCCGCCACAAGGCCCACTTCCTCACGCAGGCGGCCTACGGCGAGCAGACGCCGCGGCCGCACGATCCGCCGCTCCTCTTCGATCTGGCCGCCGACCCCTCCGAGCGCTTCGACCGCGCCGCGGAGCGGCCCGACGAGGTCGCGCGCCTGACGGCGCTTGCGCGGGCGCATCTGGCGTCGTGCGCTCCGGCGCCGTCGCAGCTCGAGGCGACGACCGACGCGCCGCCCCCCGCGGCGGCGGTGGTTCCCGCGGCGGTCGCGCGCCGTCTCCCGCCCCCCGCCCCTCCCCTGGCCGACCTCGTCGCCGCGCTCGACG
>CAISKG010000157.1 GCA_903885855.1 uncultured Planctomycetaceae bacterium | reverse complement strand
GGCGGGCGCGGCGGCGGGCTTCGACCCGCCGGAGCACCCGGCCACCGTCACGGCGACGCACAGGCCGAGCGTCGCCACCGCACACCACAGACAGTTCACACGCATCGCCGGGGAACCTCCGCGATTTCCGAGGAGTGGCGATATCGGACGATATCGAGCCACATCGAGATCGAGCACCCGGGGCCGCTCCGTGGAGCCGCCCCATCCGTCCGCCGGGCGACACGCCACCGCGGACACCAACCATGAAACGCACGTCGGCACCGACGGATATCGGTGCCGCACCGGCGATCCCATTCCAGCCCGGGCAGGCAGCCGGCCCTCACGGGCCGGCTGCCGCCGGGTGGAAGGAAACGACGTCAGTCGAGGACCGGCTGGTTCAGCGACTGGCCGTCGGCACGGCCGGCGAGCTGCAGCAGCGTCAGCGGGTCGGTGTCGACCGGCAGGAAGCGAACCGAACCGTCGACGAGCGTGTAGCCGATGAGGCCACCGGCGTGCATGCTGCCGAACCGGTACCACTGCCGCACGGAGGGATCGTAGCGCGTCCCGCCGTAGGAGGTGGTCATCCAGTGCATCGGCATGGCGCCGGTCATGTAGGAGTGAGCCGAGAGGCGGCCCACGCCCAGCTTGCCGTCGGTGAAGTGGCCGACCACCTCGCCGAAGGCGATCGTCTTCGAGGTGCCGTCGAGGCAGTCACCCGGACGGGCCTGCTCGCTCTGGCGGAAGACACCCTTGTAGGTGTCGGCCGCCGTGATGTAGGCCGCGTTGGTGGTGAAGTACTGGCCGTCGACCTCGCAGCGACCGGCGCTGCCGAGGTAGTTGGTCACCTGGTGGTTGCGCGTGACCGGGTCGGGCAGCTCGTCGTTGATCCAGTAGGATCCGCCGCCGTGGGGGCCAAGCGTGATGAACAGGCAGAACTGCGACGACCCGAGGAGCCGGGCGCCCTCGGCGTTGTCAGACGGGCAGATCAGGCCAGGAACCTTGGTGCCGGTGACGGCGTTGACCGAGGGGTACTCGAAGTACGGGTACCGACGCGGATCCGAGCCGTTGCCGTACGTCGCGAAGTCGGCGACGTTCATCTTCATGTTCTGCGGAAACGGCTGCCAAACCTGATTCTGCTCCATGTAGGGCATGAGGAAGATCAGGTGCCCGACGGCCGTGTAGGAGTAGCCGTCCGCGGCGAAGATGTCGGCGATCTTCTTCGGCGCGATCTGCCCCGGCGGATACTTCTTCGTGGCCGACTCGTAGTTGGCCAGGGCCAACCCGAGCTGCTTCATGTTGTTCGAGCACGCGCTGCGACGGGCCGCCTCACGCGCCGCCTGGACGGCGGGGAGGAGGAGGCCGACGAGCGTGCCGATGATGGCGATGACGACGAGCAGTTCCACGAGGGTGAACGCGCGGCGGCCCTTGCCGACACCGGTTGCACCCGCGGGAACGAAGCACTTGCAAAGCATGACTTCACCCCGATGGATAGGTAAGGAAAAAACGATACAGGATGACCATGTCCGAGGAGACGATTGGATCGGCCTCGGCAACCGATTGGGAACACCGCAGGGGACCGGGCTCCGACGGCGTCAGGCACGCATGCCCACACGACGGCGGAACGACTCACTCAAAAAGGAAGAAAGCGATCAAGGATGGATCAGGATTCAGTGCGCGGCGGATTCCCTGCCACCGAGCATCCTGGACCGGTTCGCACGCCACACGACAGTTCGCGGAGATCGCCCCCGAACAACCGACCGTGTGGAATACTGCCCCCCAAACAGACTAATCGTGAGGAAATGATAAAGCAACGATCCGCCCTTTTTTTCGCCAGCCCGGCGGGAACGGGATCGGGGGAAACCGGAACGAACGGCAGTGTCGCTGCGACCGGAAAACCCCGCCCTTCCGAGGCGGATCGACGTCGGAACCGTTTCCGACGCACCGGGATACGTTGCAAACCCTGGGCCGGATCGATCGGGCGGGTGAAGAATCCCGATTTCCCGAGTGGGCCGCGTTCGCGGCCGCCCTCCCCCTGGCCCCCTGCCAGGCAAGCGGCGACGGGGAAATAGGCCTCCTCCGTGGCGCCGCGCGAGCGCGGGGAGCGGCACCGTCCCCCTCCCCGGCCTGCCCTGCCCGGCGGCCCCGGGCGGTCCGCCGGCTGACCGGAGGCTGCGCACCGCCGCCCAACCCCTGGGCACGCCCCCTGGAAACTCGCCGCGGGGCGGACCGTCCCCTGCGCCGCGGCAGCGGATTTCTCGACCGATGGCGCCGCAGGCCCGGCCTGCCCAGATGACGCTTCCGCTAGCCTCAGCGGGGCCGGTCGACCGCCAGCAGCAGTTCCAGATAACTGCGCCGCTCGGGCTCGCCGCAGCCCAGCTCCGCCGCGACCGACGCCAGACATGAGAGCGCCACCGGGAGCTGCCCCTCGCCGGCCATCAGCTCCAGCTCGAGGAAGTCGCCGAGGTGAGCGACGGTATCGATCGCCACCTCCACCTCCGCCCCCTGCCAGGGCAGCCGCGCCGGACGGCGCGTCTTCACGACCTCGCGCACCGCGCGGAACCCCAGCGCCTCGAGCAACTCGGTCCAGCGTTCGAGCGTCGCCGCCGCCCCCTGCCCCGCCGCGATCTCGACGGGCAGTTCGATCTCACGGCGCGTCTTGGCCCCGGCGCCGAGGCGTGGCCCCTTCCAGGTCACCACCACCGTCGCCCCCGCCCGCCGCAGCCGCAGCGCTTCATCGACGCGGGCGAAATCGCGGGAGGGATGGGCGAAATAGCGGTCGGTCTGCTCGATGGCCGGCCGGAACCGGGCGGAGAGGCGTTCCAGGGAGGCGGTGGTGGCCGCGACGTCCGACAGCGGATACTTGAGTTCGACCTCGAACATCCCCGTCCCCCTGGCCCGTCCCCTGCTGGATCACGCCCGCTCCGGAGCCGCCGATGATACCCTCCCCCAGCCCGTTCGCTCGCCTGAGTCCCGTCGCGGCGGTGGCGGCGGGCGCCCTGCTGCTGGCCGCCGCCGGCTGCGGCCGACTCGCCCCTCCGCATCCCGCGGTCGGCCGGCAGGTCGCAGCGCTGCCGCTCGAGCCGCTCGCCGGAGACGAGCGCCCCGCGCCGGCGTTCCAGGGCCGCGTCACGCTCCTCAACTTCTGGGGCACCTGGTGCCCCCCCTGCCGGCTCGAGTTGCCGGGGCTCGCGCGGATCGCCGTGAGCCTCGCCGGCGAACCCTGCTTCCAGCTCGTGGCGGTGTCGTGCGGCCCGGGCGGCCCCGATGACCGGGAGGAGATCGCCGCCGACACGGCGCGCTTCCTCGAACGTGGAAGGATCCCGATCGACGCCTGGTGCGACCCCAGCGGGATGGCGCGGCGGCTCTTCGCCGACGGCTACGGCTTCGACGCGTTCCCCACGACCTACCTCATCGGCCCCGACGCCCGGGTGCGGCGCGTGTGGAGCGGCTACCGGAGCCGCGACGAGGCGGAGATCGCGGCGGCGGTCGTGGCGGCGCTCAAGGAGTGCGCGGCGCCGCCCCCAGCCGCTCCAGGAACCGCGCCGCCACCGCCGGAGGATCCGCCGCCCCCGTGATCGCCCCGGCGACGGCGACCCGGCCCAGCCCCAGCGCCGAGAGCTCGGCGAGCCGCTCGAGCGTCACGCCCCCGATGGCGAAGGCCGGCAGGGCGATCGTGCCGGCGACGTCCGCGAGGAACGCGCGCGGCGCGGAGTGCGCGAAGGCCTTGGTGCTGGAGGGGAAACAGGGACCGACACCGAGCAGGTCGGCGCCGGCGAGCACCGCCTCGCGGGCCTCCTCGATGCCGTGCGCCGTGCGCCCCACGAGACGATCGGGCCCGACGACACGGCGCGCCAGCGCCACGGGGAGATCCTCGGCGCCCACGTGGACGCCGTCGGCCCCGGCCGCCACCGCCACGTCGGGCCGGTCGTTGACGATCACCAGCGGCGCGGCCGGGCGGGCGAACCCGCGCGCGATCGACACGGCCAGCGCCGCCCGATCGGCCAGCAGCGCGCCGCCGAGGCGCTTGTCGCGCAGCTGGATCATCGGCACCCCGACGGCGAACAGACCGTGGACCAGCCTCCCGAAGGCGTCGCGATCGGCGCCGCCGTCGAGCAGCACGCAGAGGCGTGCCGCCGCCACACCGCCCCGGGGACCGGTGCCGGCGGGGGGATCGGCGGGGGGAGTCGCCGGCGGGCGGGCGTCGCTCATGCCGCCGTTGTACCAGCCCCCTGCCCCCGCCGCGGCCCTCGGTTCCAGCCGCTCCCGGCGGCGATCTCGCCTTGGCCCGCGGGAGGGGCATCCCTAGACTCCCGCCCCCCCGGAACGGTGCCCCGCCGGCCCTCGTCGCTCCCGGGAGGAAGGCCTGCTCCCGGACGGGCTCGAGCCCGGCATCCCGTGACCGCGACGCGCTACCTGACACTCCTCTGGCCGGGCCTGCCGTGGCTGTGGCTGCGCGGCAGCATGGCGGGGCTCGTGCTGGCGATCGCCTTCGGGGCGGTCCTCGACGTGTCGATGCTCCTCACCTGGGTGTGGTCGGAGCTGGCGACGCGCGAGTTCGTCCTCGGGCTGTGGGTGGCCACGGCGGGCGTGTGGTCGGTCGCCACGCTCTCCGCGGTCACGACCTTCCCGCCGCCGCTGCCCACCGGTCGCGACGAGGGGGCGGAAGCGCTGTTCGTGGCGGCGCGCGACGCCTATTTGTGCCGCGACTGGCTGACCGCCGAAACGACGCTGCGGAGCCTGCTGGTCGTGGCGCCGACCGACGGCGAGGCCCAACTCCTCCTGGCGACGCTCCTGCGCCGCGCCGGGCGCGCCGCCGAGGCGCGG
>CAISKG010000156.1 GCA_903885855.1 uncultured Planctomycetaceae bacterium | reverse complement strand
CCGCCAGCAGCGCCGCGGCCACGACCGCGCCGCGGGTCGTCATCGAGCTTCCGGATCGCATGTCGTGCCTCCGCGCGTGGTCCCCGGGAATCCCGCGTCAGCGGTCCGGCGGATCGAAGGGAAACCGCCCGCCGCCGCGGGGAACCAGCGCGGGCTGCGGACCGGTGCGTTCCCACACCCGCACCCAATCGACCTCCATCTCCGCCGGGAACGGCGTGGTGGCGTCGGGGTTGCCGAGAAACCTCCCCCCCACCGCCAGATTGATCACCACCTGGAACGGCTTGTCGAACGGGGCGGGCCAGGGAAGGAGATCGGCCTCCTCCTGGGGCGGGAGGCCCCCCTTGGCGTCGCCGCGGCCGGTGCTCCACCAGAACCGCATCGAGGCGTAGCGGGTGCCGTCGACCTCCCAGTGCATCTCCCCGGGATTCCACTCCAGCGCGTAGACGTGGAAATCGGCGATCGTGCCGCGCTCGAGGAAGTGCTCGCCGACGGTGAACGTGTTGGCGGGCCAGCGACCGCCGTAATGCAGCGCCCCCTGGATGCGCGTCGGCTCCTGCCCCTTCGTCTCCAGCACGTCGATCTCGCCCGACGCCGCCCAGCCGCCATGCTCGTCGCGCTCCGGCAGGAGCCACAGCGCCGGCCAGAGGCCGCGGCCGAGCGGCATCTTCGCCCGGAATTCGAAGCGGCCGTAGGCCTGGCTGAAGAGGTTGGTGCCGTCCTTGCGGCGGGTGCGCAACCGGGCGGAGGTGTAGCCGAATCCGTCGCGCGACTGCTTCAGCGCGCGGATGTGGAGCGTGCCCCCCGCCACGTACACGTTGTCGGGATCGTCGGTGTAGTACTGCAGCTCGTCGTTGCCCCAGCCGTGGATCCACTGCATGGCGTCGTAGTTGTAGAAGCCGTTGCCGCGATCGAAGCCCCACTTGGCGGGATCGACGGCGTCGCCGTCGAATTCGTCCTGCCAGGCGAGCCTCCATCCGGCCGGCGCGACGGGGGGCTCGGCGGCGGAGCCTTCGGCCGCCAGCGACGAGATCGCCGCGGCCGCGACGAGAAGCAGGGCCAGACGGCGAGACGGGGTCGGCGACATGGGAGGCAGCTCCGGGGGACACGGCCGCGGGACCGGCATCATGCCATGCACGTGGCCGGCCGTCACGCCCCGCCGGCGGGCGATGGAGCGGTCGCCCGGCGGCGATCCTCAGGCACGCGGGATGCGTGCCTCGACGCTGCGCCGGTGGGCGGTGAGCCCCTCGGTGTCGGCGAGTGTGGCGATGTCGGCGGCGATCGCGGCGAGATCGTCGCGGCCGAGGCGGATCACGCTCCCGCCCCGGAGGAAGTCGTTGGCCGAGAGGCCGGCGGCGAATCGCGCGGTGCCCCCCGTGGGGAGCACGTGCGAGGGGCCGGCGGCGTAGTCGCCGGCGGCCACCGGGCTCCACGGGCCGAGGAAGGCGGCCCCCGCATGGCGGATCCGCGCGAGCGTCGCCTCGGGGTCGGCGGTGTCGATCGAGAGGTGCTCGGGGGCGAGCTCGTCGGCCAGCCGGGCCGCCTCCGCGTCGTCGGCGGTGACGACGATCGCACAGAACCGCTCCAGGCTGTCGCGCGTCAGGTCGTGGCGCTCGAGCACGCCGAGCCGCCGCACGAGCGCCCCGGCGACGGAGTCGGCCAGCGCCGTGGAGGGCGTGAGGAGGATCGCCGAGCCGGGGGAATGCTCCGCCTGGGCGAGCATGTCGGCGGCGATGTACTCGGGATTCCCGGCGCCGTCGGCGACGATCACGATCTCGCTCGGCCCGGCGATCGAATCGATCGCCACGGTGCCGAAGACCAGCCGCTTGGCCAGGGCCACGAAGAGGTTGCCCGGGCCGACGATCATGTCGACCGGTGGGAGCCCGGGGTGGCCCGCCGTCGCAGGCAGGCCGTGCGCGAGCGCCGCCACCGCCTGCGCGCCGCCGCACCGCGCCACGCGCGACACGCCGAGCTCGTGGCAGGTGGCGAGCACGTGCCGGTTCTCCGAGCCGAAGCGCGTCGGCGGGGCGACCACGACGATCTCCCCCACCCCCGCCACCTGCGCCGGCACGACCGTCATGAGGAGCGTGGAGGGATAGGCCGCCGCCCCGCCGGGCACGCAGACGCCGACGCGGTCGAGCGGGAGGTAGCGCTGGCGCAGCTGGCCCCCGCCGGGCAGCGGCACCGCCACGTCGCGATGCAGGAGCGCCTCCTGGAACGTGCGGACCCGCTCGCGGATGCGGCGCACCGACTCGAGGAATCCCGGCTCGACCGCCGCGTGCGCCGCGGCGAGCGCTTCCGGGGGCACGAACAGGCCCTCCGGGGGGATCGCGACGCCGTCGATGGCCCGCGTGTACTGCAGGAGCGCGTCGAGACCCCGGCCCGCGACGTCGGCGCAGATCCGCTCCACCACCTGCCTCGGCGTGAGGGGCTCGCCGAAGACGTCGATCGTCTTCTGACGGCCCGCGGGGCTGACGACGTCCCCCTGGGAGACGAGCGTGGCCCGCAGCGCGTCGAGTCGGGCGCGCCCCTCGGGCGACGCCAGATCGATCCGGGCACAGGGCGGGGCGGGAGCTGGCATCGGGAGCGGCGGGGAGAGGTCTTCGGCGCGGATCCGCGGACGATGCGGGGATCGCCGGGGAAAGGATACCCGCAACGGCAGCGCCGTCCGCAGATCGCCCTGAAGGGGGCCGCCGCCCTTGCCGGATGCCGGCGATCAGGGCCGGGAGGCGACGAGCACGCCGGTGCCCGGGCGGCCCGCCCATGAGCGGGCGATCCAGTTGCCTTCGGGGGCGGCGCCGTCCGGGCCGCCGGCGTCGAAGATCCTCGCGAGCAGCCGGCCGCCGCGCACGTCGAGCGCGGTGGGGGCGGGAAGGCCGGCGAGGCGCTCGGCCGCCCCCTCCGCTCCGGTGCCACCCGCGGGCTCGGCCAGTCGCGCGTCGATCGCCACGGCACGGGCGATGGCCGCGTCGGCCGCGGTGCGCTTGCCGGCCGCGACCAGCGCGATCGAGTGGCGCAGATGGACGTCGGGCTGATCGGGAGCGATCGCCGCGGCGCGGCGGTAGGCGTCGATGGCCTTGGCCACACGGGCCGGCTCGTCGACGGCGTCGCGCAGATGCCCGTCGCCGAGTTTCACCAGGCGCGCCGCGCGGCGGCGCGCCTCGGCGTTGCTCGAGCGGATCGTGCCGGCGACCGCGGCGTCGATCACCCCGCCGCCGAGGGCGTCGCGGCCGCCGAAGGCGTTTTCCGCCGGAGCCTGCCCGGCCATCAGCGCAGCCGCCGGACGGCGGGGCGCGACCGCCGCGCAGGGGAGATTCCAGCCCCGGGCCGGCCCCACGTTCCAGCCCCTGGCCGGACCGGCGTTCCAGCCCTGAGCCGTACCCACGTTCCAGCCGCCGTACCACGCCGATGCACCACCGCCGCAGAACGCCGGCGCGCCCCATGCCGGCGCGCACCATGCTGGTCCGCCCCACACCGGCGCGCCCCATGCCGGCCCGCACCATGCTGGTCCGCCCCACACCGGCGCGCCCCATGCCGGCGGGCACCACGTCGGTGCGCACCAGCCGAACGGGGCGACGGGAAAGCACCCTCCCCAGGCGGGCACCCCGAAGAACGTCGAACCGGACCAGAAACGGGTGCCGCCGACCGCGAAGCCGGTGCCACACCACGCGGTGCCCACCACCGGAAAGCAGCCGCCGTACCCCCACGTGCCGGGCCAGCAGCCATTCCAGGCGCGCGCCGGCCAGCACCCGCCGAATCCGATGCCGCGGCGGAAGCCGACGGCGAACCCGGGGCCCGCGAAACCGCCGCGCCATCCACCGCCGACCCAGGCGCCACGGGAGACGCCGAACCCACCTCCCCACCCCGGGCCGGCGGCGAAGGGGGGACGGGCCACGGCCTCGCCCCCGAGCCCGCCCAGACCGGCGGCCAGGGCGAGCAGGAGCAGGCACGACCAGCGCCGGGCCGCACCCCCGCAGGAGGCGAGGCCCTCGGCACGCACTCGCGACGACCCGATCACATCCACCTCCCTCGTGGCGGATGCGCCGCAGCGGCTCCTCCGGTGCGGGCGCGACGCCATTCCCGGGAAGTTTACCGGCCACCCCCCGTCGGGGGCGAGCGATCGGCGCGTCGGCGTCGCCCGGGGCGGGTCAGCCCATCTCCGCCTGGCCGAGGAGGCGGCGCAGGGCCGTAGCCGCCACCTCGCCGAACTGCCGCGGCGGCACTCGCCAGAGGGCCGGATTCATCAATTCCACGCTCACCGCCCCCCGGTAGCCGATGGCCGCCAGCCGATCCAGCAGCGGGGATGGGTCGGAAGACCCCTCGCCGGGAAGGATGCGCTCGGCGTCGCCGGCCATTTCCCGGGGCACGTCGGCCAGGTCGGACAGCTGCACGTGAAACAGATGCTCGGCGTCGAGGAGCCCGAGGTCGGCCTCCTTGCTCGGGCCGATCGTGAAGTGGTGCCAATCGAGGCACAGGCCGAGCGCCGGGTGCCGCACCTGCTCCACCAGCGCCACCGCCGACTGGAGGTTGTTGGGGAAGCTCGCCCGCGCGTCGAACTCCAGCGCCAGCCGCACTCCGGCCTCCGCGGCGCGGCGCGCGGCTGCGGCGAGGTTTTCCGCCATCCGCGAAAGCCCCGCCGGATCGAGCGGGCCGAACGCGTCGCCGGCCACGATGAGCACCGGGATGCCCAGGCCGCGGCACAATTCCAATCGGTGGCCCAGGAGCGTGCCGTGGATCTCCCCCGCCTCTCCCTCGGCCGTCATCAGGCCCCCCTGGAACGCCGCCGCCACCGCCCGGATCCCCGTGTCGGCGAGCATGCCGCGCAGCGTCTCCGGCTCCTCCGCGGCGAGGAACCGCTCCACGTGGCCGAGCCACAATTCCACCGCCCCGCACTGGCCCGCCGAGTAATCCTCGAGAATGGTGCGCAGCTCCGCGTCGAGCGAGCAGACGGTGCTCAGGGCCGGCACGGCCCCCGGCACCGCCGTCGGCACGATCATCGGAGGCGCTCCCGGAGCATGTCGACGACCTCGGCCACCGCCACCCGATCCTGCGCGAGCGAGTCGCGGTCGCGGAGCGTGACGGTCCCGTCGGCGAGCGTCTGGCCGTCGATCGTCAGGCACCAGGGGGTGCCCGCCTCGTCCTGCCTGGCGTAGCGGCGACCGACCGAGCCCTTCTCGTCGTAGTAGGCCGGCATGTGCGACTTGAGCCGACGATAGAGGTCGATCGCGACCTCCGGCATCCCGTCCTTCTTGACCAGCGGCAGCACCGCCACCTTCAGCGGCGCCAGGCGCGGGTGGAGCTTGAGGACGGTACGGCTGCGCGGCTTGCCATCCTCGTCGGGCACCTCGTCCTCGTGGTAGGCGTCGCAGAGGAAGGCCAGGACCGCCCGGTCGGCCCCGGCCGAGGGCTCGATGACGTGCGGCACGAACCGCTCGCGCGTGACGTCGTCGAAGTAGGAGAGATCCTTCCCGCTCCCCCGGTGCCGCGGCTTCCCGTCGGCCCCCTGCTCGACGACGAGCTGGCCATCCTGGCGGACGAGCTTCCCCTCCATGTGGCTGCGGAGATCGAAGTCGCCACGGTGGGCGATCCCCTCGAGCTCGCCGAATTCCCCCGGCGCCAGGAACGGGAAGGCGTACTCGATGTCGGCGGTGCCGACGGAATAGTGCGACAGCTCGTCGGCGTGGTGCTCGCGGAGCTGCAACTTCCCCTCGGTGAGGCCCAGCGACAGGTACCACTGCCAGCGCCGATCGCGCCAGTAGCGGTACCACTGCGCCGATTCCGACGGCTTGCAGAAGAACTCGATCTCCATCTGCTCGAACTCGCGCGAGCGGAAGGTGAAGTTCCGCGGCGTGATCTCGTTGCGGAAGCTCTTGCCGATCTGCCCGATGCCGAAGGGAACCTTGACGCGCGAGGTGTCGACGACGTTCTTGAAGTTCATGAAGATCCCCTGCGCCGTCTCCGGCCGCAGGAAGGCCCGGTCGTCGTCGTCGCCGGCCAGCGCCCCGATGCGCGTCTCGAACATCAGGTTGAACTCGCGCGGCGAGGTGAGCGTGCCCGGCTCGCCCGCGTCGGGGCCGAGGACGTCCCCGAGGGCCACCGCGCCGCCATGGACGGCGGCGGCGAGGGGCTCGAGCCCGCCGAGCCACTCGATCTCCTCGGCCTTGCTGGCACGGACGCCGAAGCCCTTCAGGGCCCGCGCCGTGCAGTGCGTGGCGGCATCGTCACCCGACTGGTCGGTCGCGACGAACAGTTTCCGGCCGCGGTGGGAGGCCCACCGCCCCTGCAGGTGGTCGAAGCGGTACCGCTTCTTCGATTCCCGGCAGTCGATCATCCAGTCGTGGAAGAGGTCGAAGTGGCCGGAGCACTTCCAGACCTGCGGATGCATGATGATCGTGCAGTCGAGCCCGGCCATCTCGTAGGGCTGCGGCGCGCCGGCCGGCGTGGCCAGCTCGTCGTGGCCGGCGACCATGTCGTGCCACCAGGCGTCCTTGAGGTTGCGCTTGAGCGAGACGCCGAGGGGGCCGTAGTCCCAGAAGCCGTTGAGCCCCCCGTAGATCTCGCTCGATTGGAAGATGAAACCGCGCCGCTTGGCGAGCGACACGATCTTGTCCATGCGCGACTGGTCGGTTGGCTTGTCCATCGAAGATCCGGAGGGGGGATGCGGGCGGGATCGGTGCCGGGGCGGGCCGCGCGGCAGAGCCGTGACGGACCACCTCCAAGGACCGGTAGGGTAGCGGGAAACGCCCCCCGGCACCACGCAACTTACCGGCCCCGAAACGCCTCTCCGGAGGCACCGGAGGCCGGCGCCGCGCCGCCGTCCGGCGCGAGCCCGCCGGTGACGGCGTCGAGCCGCGGCACCGTGCGGCGCGTGTCGAGCGCCGCGGCGAGCGCCAGGTCGGACGCCATCCCCAGCGCGACGAGATTCGCCCCCCCACGCGCGCGGCGGAAGGCCTCCCCGAGCGCCGCCGGCAGCGCACCCCGCGCGACGACGGCGCGCCAGGCCGCGAGCGCCGCGGCGGCCGGT
>CAISKG010000155.1 GCA_903885855.1 uncultured Planctomycetaceae bacterium | reverse complement strand
CGGCGAAGGCCGCCGCGCCCGCGCCGGCCGCGGGCCCCGCGCGCCGGCCGCGGAAAGCCGCCCCGCGGCGTCGCGTATGAGGCGAGCGATGCCCGTCCGACATCTCCCGCCGCTCCTGTTCGCGCTTGCGGCGCTCGTGGCCGCGCGTCCCGCGATCGCCGCCGACGCCGCGGCGCTCTGGTCGTCGCAGGTGCAGCCGCTCTTCGACGTCCACTGCGTGAAGTGCCACGGGCCGATCGAGCGGC
Source organism: uncultured Planctomycetaceae bacterium (assembly GCA_903885855.1). Classification (GTDB taxonomy): domain Bacteria; phylum Planctomycetota; class Planctomycetia; order Pirellulales; family UBA1268; genus QWOP01. Next base: position 7,371 of record CAISKG010000155.1, on the reverse strand, counting down.
ATGCGGGGCTCGCGCTCGACACCGCGGCCGCGGTGCTCGAAGGAGGCGACGGGGGCGCGGTGGTGGCGGCCGGCGCGCCGGCCTCGAGCCGGCTGTTCACGAACCTCGCCGCCGGGGCCGAGACGCACATGCCCCCCGACAAGCAGCTCTCCGACGCGCAGATCGCGATCGTGGGGGCGTGGATCGCCGCGCTCGGCGCGGCGCCGGACCCCGCGGCGCCGGCGTCGGTCGGGCGCTCGTTCGCCTCCCCCACCGAGGCGATCGACAGCCTGGTGGCCGAGGGCTGGGAGGCGCGCGGCGCGACGCCCGCGGCTCCCGTCGACGACGCCACCTGGTGCCGGCGCGTGTGGCTCGACCTGGCGGGGCGGATTCCCGCCGAGGCGGAGGTGGCGGGCTTCCTGGCGGAGCCGGCCGAGACGCGGCGCGCGGCGCTCGTGGACCGGCTGCTCGGGTCCGACGAGCATGCCGTGCACATGCGCGAATTGTGGGACGTCTTCCTGATGGGGCGGGGGAAGCGGGAATCGCGCGAGGAGCGCCGTCGCGCGAGCGGCTGGTGGGCCTTCCTCGAGGAGGGCTTCCGCTCCAACCGCCCCTGGGACCGCACCGTGCACGCGATCCTCGCGGCCCGCGCGGCGGATCCCGCCGAGAAGGGGGCGTCGTGGTTCCTCTACGAGCGGCGCGACGACCATCAGGCGATCGCCGAGGCGGTCGCGCCGATCGTCTACGGCATCCGCATCGACTGCGCGCAGTGCCACGACCATCCGCTGGCACGCGAGGTGAAACAGGCCCACTACTGGGGGCTGGTGGCGGCCTTCAACCGGGGGAAGAACGTGGAGGGATCGGCCGAGGTGGCCGAGTCGGCGGTGGGGGGGTTCGTCAACTTCACGAACCTCGCCAAGGAGTCGCAGCCGGCGCTCGTCACGCTCCTCGACGGTCGCACGCTGCCCGAGACCAGGCCCGCCGACGGCGCCGCCGAGGAGGACGCGGGCGACAAGTACGTCGATCCCGCGGCCAGCCCGCGGGTGCCGAAGGCGTCGCGCCGGGCGGCCTTCGCCGCGGCGGCGACCGAGGGCAACCCCGCCCTGGCGCGGGCCTTCGTGAACCGCGTGTGGGCCGTGCTGCTGGGGCGGGGGCTGGTGGCGCCGGTCGACGACATGACCGCGCGCAACGCGCCGAGCCATCCCGAATTGCTCGAGCGGCTGGCGGACGACTTCGCGGCCCACGGCCACGACGTGCGCCGCCTGCTGCGCGCGATCGTGCTCAGCCGTCCCTACGCGCTTCCGCCCGCGCCCGGGGCCGACCCGGCGGCGCTGGTGGGTTTGCCGGAGCGGCCGCTCGACGCCGAGAGCCTCGCCCGGTCGTGGTGCGTCGCCGCGGGGCGGCCGACGGCCGACGAGGCGCTGCGCCGTGCGGCGGTGGCCGCGATCCCCGAGGTGCTGCCGCGCGAGTACCAGGCCACCGTCCAGCAGGCCCGCTTCCTGGCCTCGTCGCCGGAGCTCGGCGCCCTCCTCGAGCCCGTGGCGGGGAGCACGGCCGCCCGGATGCTCGCGATCCCCGACCCGCCGGGGCGCGTCGAGGCGGCCTTCCGCGCCGCCTACGGCCGCTCCCCCGACGCCGAGGAGACGGCGGCCGCCGTGGCGCTCCTCGAGGCGGGGGCCGGCGATCCGGCGGGGGCCGTCCGCGACCTGCTCTGGGCGCTCCTGACCGCGCCCGAGTTCCTCACGAAGCCCTGACCGCCGCATGACGCCCTCTCCCCCCCCTCCCCCCGCCGGCCGCTGCCCCGTCGACGAGCACCGGCTCCACCGGCGTCTCTTCCTCCAGGGGCTGCCGGGCGCCGCGGGCATCGGCGGCTTCTCCGCGCTGTTCCACGATCCGCTCCGCGCCGCGGAGGTGCGCCGGGTGGAGAAGCGCTGCATCCTCCTCTGGCTGTGCGGGGCCCCGAGCCAGTTCGAGACCTGGGACCCGAAGCCCGGCAGGCCCGGGGGCGGGCCCTTCGGGAGCGTGCCGACGGCCATCCCGGGGGTGCATTTCTCCGCGCTCATGCCGCGCTGCGCCTCGATCGCCGACCGGCTCAACGTCGTGCGCTCCATGAAGACGGCGCAGTCGGAGCACCTGCAGGCGATCGACCTCCTCCAGCGCGGCAACCCCGCCCGCGCGGGCTTCGTCCGCCCCACGCTCGGCAGCGTGCTCTCGCAGGCCCTGGGGGAGCTCGACACGCGGATCCCCAATTTCGTGTTCCTCGATCCGATCCCCGGGGGGAACGAGTTCGAGAGCTTCAAGGCGGGGAACTGGCCCGGCTGGCTCGGTGCCGAGCACGCGCCGGTGCGCCTCGGCGGCGACTACACCCGCGCCATCGACGACGTGGCGGAGGCGGTGGAGGGGCACGACCGCGAGTCACGTGAGACGCTGCGCCGCTTCCTCGCGTCGCGCCACGAGCGCCTCCGGTCGAGCGCCGTGGCCCGCGGCCAGAACGCCGCCTTCGAGCGCCTCCGGGGGCTGGCGGCGAGCGCCGAGCTGTTCGACGTGGAGCGCCTCCCCCCGCGGGACCGCGAGCGCTACGGCCCCGGGAGTTTCGCCCAGCACGCCCTCATGGCCCGGCATCTGGTGGAGCACGGCGCGCCGTTCGTGATGGTCGCCAACGGCATGAACTGGGACAACCACGTCTTCCAGCACGAGATCCACCAGATGCTCGTCCCCGAGCTCGACCACGTCCTCTTCCATCTCGTGCGCGACCTCGAGGAGCGCGGCCTGCTCGATTCGACGCTCGTCGTCGCCATGGGGGAGTTCGGGCGCACCCCCTGGCTCAACGCCGCGCGCGGCCGCGACCATTACCCGAACGCCTGGAGCCTGATGATGACCGGCTGCGGGCTGCGGCGGGGCGTGGTGGTGGGGGGCACCGACGCCGACGGCGTCGACGTCGAGGGGGCGGCCTACGACGAGCAGCACCTCTTCGCCACGATCTTCACGGCCCTCGGCCTCGACCCCCACGAAGCCTACGACCTCCCCGGCATGCCGACCTTCCGCCGCGTGGAGGGGGGCAAGGCGCCGATCGCCGACGTGCTCGCCTGAACGGATCCCCCGATGAAGCTCACCCTCCTCCACGATCACGCGCTGGCCACCGGTGCCTTCGGTCTGGCGATCGCTCCCGACGGCCTCCGCGCCCACGCCGCCTGCGCCGACGGCCGCGTGGTGGGCCTCGACCTCGCCGGCGGGGGGCAGGCGCCCCTGGCCGCAACGCACGCCTCCTACGCCAGCGGCTGCGTGCTCCTCCCCGGCGGCGGCACGCTCGTCTCGGCCGGCTACGACGGCGCGCTCGTCTGGCACGATCTGGCGTCGGGCGAGGCGACGCGCCGCGTGCGCGCCCATGCCTTCTGGAGCTGGGATGTGGCCCTCGCGCCCGACGGCGGCCGGCTGGCCAGCTGCACCGGGCAGTATCTGCCCGGGGGCTGGAAGTACGAGCCGGCGGCGGCGACGGAGCCGGCGGTGCGCGTCTTCGACGCGGCCACGGGAGCCGTGGTGGCGGAGTTCGACCACCAGCCGCCGGTGCAGGCCTGTGCCTTTTCCCATGACGGGCGCCACCTCGCCGCGGCCAACATGCTCGGCGAGGTGCGCGTGTGGGCGCTCGGCGACGGGGCGGCGGCCGAGCCGGTGGCCCGCTTCACCTCCCCCGACTTCACCTCCTGGGGCACGATCAAGAGCCACCACTACTGCGGCGGCATCCACGCCCTGGCCTTCGCGCCGGACGACGCGGCGCTCGTCGTCTGCGGGATGGGGCCGATGACCGACCCGATGGCGGGCAACGGCAGGATGACCTGGCAGCGCTGGGACTGGCGCACGGGCACGAAGATCGACCAGATCAAGGACGGCCAGCACGGCGCCGGGCTGATGGAGGCGCTCGCCTTCTCCCCCGACGGCGGCCACTTCGTCATGGCGGGCCGGCAGGCGCAGGGCACCTGGAACGTGGCGGTGTTCTCGAGCGCCGACGGCGGGCTCGTGGCCTCGCTCGACACCAAGAGCCGGATCACCCAGGCCCGCTTCACGGCCGACGGCACGCGGCTGGTGCTCGCCGGCGCCCGCTCGCAACCGGCGCCCAAGGGGGGCGTGTGGGCACCGTGGGGCCACGTGCAGGTGTACGTCATCGAGCGATGACGGCCGCGGCACTCGGGCGTCGTGGAGGCAGTCGGACGACTTCTCTGTCGCCGGAGGCATCTTGACGCTGGGCTTCTTTGACGATGTCGTGCAGCCGGAACCCGAGTCGGGCGGCCAGCTGTTCGCGCACCGCCCGCACTTCGGCAACGACCGGATCAGGTTCCATGGTCGATCTCCAGAAGTTCCTGCGGGGTGCAAATGACAGGGGGCTCGAACCCCATTCTACGGCACACGGAGTCGATTCGGGGCCTGAGAGCAGGGTTGGCGATATGCCTGCAGTTCCAGGTCAGGAGGTATTCGACCCCGTTGACGGCTGCGACTGCGATGTGCAGGGCATCGGTGGCTGCCTTCGGTGGCAACGGCACCCATTCCAGCAACGCCGCGGCCAGTGATTCCGCATCCGTCGTGACTTCCAAGAGCGGCACGTCGGCCAGGAGACGCAGGCGATCGGCAGCGGCGACCGAATCCCCCGCCGCGCATTCGCTGACCACGAATCGCGAGACATAGACGGAAAAACGATGGCGATGCGAGGCCCACCATTCGTGCGTCGTCTGCTGGTTGGCAGCGATCCGGAGGACGCCACTTGGCTGCATCGCGAGGTATCCGAGGATCGTCGTCTCGAGGTACACGGTTGGGTTCATCGATCACCCGAGGACGGTCAGGGGCTCGTCAGAACGCATCGCCGATGTCGCGGTCGCTTCTCTCTTCCGCACGCGACCGACGGGGCCCTCACGCCAGGATGTCGGTGACGACGTGGCCGTGGACGTCGGTCAGGCGGCGCTCGATGCCGTTGTGGTACCACGAGAGACGTTCGTGATCGAGGCCGAGGAGGTGGAGGATCGTGGCGTGGAGGTCGTACACGCTGCAGGGCTTGTCCACCGCCTTCCAGCCGAAGTCGTCGGTGGCCCCGTGGTGGAAGGCCTTCTTCACCCCCGCGCCGGCGAGCCACACGGTGAACCCTGCCGGGTTGTGGTCGCGGCCGCTGGCCCCCTTCTGGAAGGTCGGCATGCGGCCGAACTCCGTCACGCAGGCCACGAGCGTGTCGTCGAGGAGCCCGCGGGCCTCGAGATCCTCCAGGAGCGCCGCGGCCGGCTGGTCGAGGATCGGGGCGTGGACGGAGTACTGGTCGACGAGCGTCTTGTGGCCGTCCCAGTTGCCCACCCCCTCCCCCATCGCGTAGGCCCCGTTGAAGAGCTGCACGAAGCGCACCCCCTGCTCGAGGAGGCGCCGGGCGAGGATGCAGTTGCGCGCGAAGCGGGCCTTGGTGGGATTGGCGGGATCGTCGGCGCCGTAGGCGGCGAGGGTGGAGGAGGTCTCGGAGGAGAGATCGGCGACGCGCGGCGCGGAGAGCTGCATCCTCCCGGCCAACTCGTAGGCCGAGATCCGTGCCGCCAGGTCGGTGTCGCCGGGATGGCGGGCCAGGTGGGCGTCGTTCAAGCGCCGGACGAAGTCGCGCGTGGCGGCGTCGGTCTCGGCGGAGAGCGAGAGGGGGCGGGCGAGGTTCGGCACGGGGCGGTCGGCGCCCAGGGGCGTGCCCTGGAAGACCGCCGGGAGGAAGGCCGAGGCCCATTGCCGCGGGCCGATCTGCGGCACCCCGCGCGGGTCGGGGATGGCGACGAAGGCCGGCAGGTCGTCGCACTCGCTCCCCAGCGCGTAGGTCACCCAGGCGCCCATGCTGGGAAAGCCGTCGAGCGTGAAGCCGGTCGACATCTGGCTCTCGGCCGGCCCGTGGGTGTTCGACTTGGCGACCATCGAGTGGATGAAGCACATCCGGTCGGCGAGGCCGCCGAGGCGGGGAAGGAGGTCGCTGGTCATCGTGCCGCTCATGCCGCGCGGACGGAACTCCCACTGTGGCTTGACGAGATTGCCGTTCTCCCCCTGGAAGGTGATCACCTTCTCCCCCGAGACCGATTCGGGCAGCGGCGTGTCGTGGCGGCGGACGAGCTCGGGCTTCCAGTCGAAGGTGTCGACGTGCGAGAGGGCCCCGGAGCAGAAGATCACGAGCACGCGCCGGGCGCGGGCGGGGAGGTGCGGCGGCCGCGGCGCGAGCGGCCGGGCCGGATCGATGACGGGGCGGATCGGCGCCTCCCCCGCGCCCGCCGGCCGCGCGCCGCCGAGCAGGCTCGCCAGGGCCATCCCGCCGAGCCCGGTGGCGGTGTCGCCGAGGAAGCCGCGCCGGTCGAGGAGGCGCATGCCGGGGAGGGAGAGGGGGAGACGCATCGGGGGAGCCTGGGGAACGGAGCGGACGTCAGCGCAGGGAGATGAACTCGTTGGCGTTGTAGAGCGCCCGGCAGAGGGCCGGCAGGCCGTGGGCGGCCACGAGCGCCTGGCCCGCCTCCACCTCCTCGGGGCTCGCGGGGCGCTGGAAGGCCAGCAGGATCGCGAGTCGGACGCGGGCCTGCGGATCCTCCCCCGCCTCGGCGCTCACCCGCGCGGCGAAGCGGCCGGCCTGCTCGAGGAGGAAGGCGCCGTTCAGGAGATTGAGCGCCTGCAGCGGCGTGGTGCTGGCGGTGCGCGTGGGCTGGATCTGCGCCGCGTCGGGGCAGTCGAAGGGGCCGAAGAAGGTGTCGAGCTCGGAGCGCGGCTTGGCCTGGTAGACCATGCGGCGGAAGTCGTCGGCCGTGAACTCGGTCTTCGTCTCGTACACCTTCACGTAGTTGGCGTTGGGCACGAAGAGATCGAAGCCGGGCCCCCCCGCGGAGGGCTCGAGCGTGCCGGCCACGGCGAGGATCGCGTCGCGGATCGCCTCGGCCTCCAGCCGCCGCGGCGGGTAGCGCCACAGGAGCCGGTCGGCGGCGTCCACCTCCAGACCGCGCGCCAGGGGCCGGCTCGACTGCCGGTAGGCGCGGCTGGTGACGATCAGCCGGTGGATGGGGCGGAGGCGCCAGCCGCCGGCGACGAGCTCGGCGGCGAGCCAGTCGAGGAGCTCCGGATGGCTCGGCCGGCCGCCGCCGGCGCCGAAGTCGCTCGGGGTGTCGACGAGCCCCGTGCCGAAGTGCCAGTGCCAGAGGCGGTTGACGATCACCCGGGCCGTGAGGGGATTGGCCGGATCGACGATCCACTCCGCCAGCGCCCGGCGCCGGGCCGCCTCGCCCGGGTCGGCGGGGGAGAAGGGATGCCCGCCGATCCGCGAGAGCGCCCCGGGGGCCACCTCCTCGCGCGGTGCCATCGGGTCGCCCCGGAAGAGGCGGTGCGTCGGCTCGGGCGCGGTGAAGCGGCCGG
>CAISKG010000154.1 GCA_903885855.1 uncultured Planctomycetaceae bacterium | reverse complement strand
GCCCCGACGAAGCCCCGGGCTCCCAACCAGGCCAGCCGGCCGGGGGCGATGGCGGTGGCCACGGCCTCGAGCGCCGCCGCGGCGCGCCCCCACGCGCTGCCGTCGCGGAGCGCCGCCACGAGCCGGCGCACGCCGCGCAGCGGCCGGACGAACGCCGCCGCCGACCCCCCGTCGAAGAGCGCGGCCACCAGATGCACCCCCACGAGAGTCGCGGCGACCGGCCTGGCCACCGCCCAGAATCTGGCCGAGGGGCCGGCAGGGTCGACGAGCGCCGCGTCGGCGGCGGCCTGGGTGACCACGCGCACCACGAGCAGCCAGGCCCAGGTTCCGACGACGATCGTGCCCAGACGCGGCAGCGCTCCCGCGAAGGGCACGCCGTCGCGGAGCCGGCCGCTGCGGGCGACGCGCGCCTCCGCCTCGAGCATCACGCCGAGGGCGAGGATGTTGAGCGGGGGCAGCGCCGCGAGGATCGCCAGCAGCAACAGCAGGCTCGCGAGCCCCACCCCCACCGTGACGATCCAGGCCAGGGCGCGCAGCGGATGGCGCAGCGGCGGCGGAAACGGCGGCAGCGTTCCGAAGGGGGGCGGTGCGGCGGGGGGCGCCCGCGGCGTCGCCGCGGGGTCGGTGTCGGCGGTGGTGCCCGTCATGGCCGTCGTCCCGGCGAGCGCGGCGATCCCCTGCCGCAAGGGCCCGCGGCCGCACGGGAGACGCCCGCGGCCTCCCGAGGGGCGTAGTCTGTTCGCGGGGTGACGGGGCGGCAACCGGCGCCGCGGGCGATTGCGGGCCGGCGCCGCGTCTGCCGGGGGCGGTGGGATCGCCGGATGAGCGCCGGCGGAGGCCCCCGCACCACCCCCGCCCGACGGGCCCACGCCGGCGTGGAGCGGTCGACGCCCGGATGGCTACACTTCAGGGGTGATTCCTGCCCGGAGGATCCGTGGTGCCCGACGCGTTTCGCCATGCCGACTGGGCCCGCTGGCTTCCCGCCGTGGCGCTCCTGGCGATCCTCGGACTGCTCGTCGGGGCGGCACGCGATCCGCTCGCGCGGCACCGCGGCGGCACCGCCGCCGAGCCCCGGGGCCCGCTTCCTGCCGCGGCGGCGATCGACCACGCGCTCGCGGAGCGCTGGCGGGCGGCCGGCGTCGATCCCGCCCCCCCCGTCGACGAGCTGACGATCCTGCGCCGCGGATGGCTGGCGCTGGCCGGCACGATCCCGTCGCTCGAGGAGATCCGCGCGTACGAGGCCGATCCCGCCCCGGATCGGCTCGAGCGGGCCATCGGCCGACTCCTCGCCGAGCGGCGCAGCGCCGACTGGCTCGCCCGGCGGCTGGCGACGGCGCTGGTGGGCGACGACGGCGGGCAGTTCATCGTCTTCCGCCGCGATCGCTTCACCGACTGGCTCGCCGGGGAGATCCATGCCGGCCGCCCCTGGGACGCGATCGTGCGCGAGATGGTCGCCGCCCGCGGGCTGTGGACCGACACCCCGGCCGTGAACTTCGTCACCCAGGCCGCCACCGACGGCCGGATCGACCCCGACGAGCTCGCCGGCCGCGTCGCCCGCGTGTTCCTCGGGCAGCGCATCGACTGCGCCCAGTGCCATGACCATCCCTTCGCCGATTGGAAGCAGGCGCAGTTCGAGGGGCTCGCCGCCGCCTTCGCCCAGGCGCGGCTCTCCGGGGTGGGGGTGGAGGACGATGTCACGCGCGTTCACCGGATCGAGATGGCCGCGGCGGGGGGGGCGATGGCGGCGGCCCCGCGCAACGTCCCGCCGCGCGCCCCCTTCAACCCCGAGTGGCTCGGCAGCGGCGGCACGCACCGCGAGAACCTCGCCGCCTGGGTCGTCCACGGGGAGAACCGGCGTTTCGACCGCGCCATCGCCAACCGGGCCTGGGGGCTCGTCTTCGGGCGCGCCTGGCACGAGCCGGTCGACGATCTCCCCGATCCGTCGCCGGAGGGGGGCGACCTGCTCGACATCCTCGCCGACGACTTCCGCGCGCACGGCCGCGACCTGCGCCGGCTTCTGGCGACGATCACGGCCGCGCGGCTCTTCCGCCTCGCGTCGTCGCATCCGCTCCTCGATTCGCCCGATGGGGCCGAGCGGATCGAGGCGGCGTGGGCGGCCTTCCCGGTGACGCGCCTCGGCCCCGACCAGGTGATCGGGGCGATGGTGGCGACGACGTCGCTGGGGACGATCGACCGCGATTCCCACCTCGTCACCCGGGCGGTGCGGTTTTTCCGGGAGATCGATTTCGTGCGCGAGTACGGCAGCGTGCAGGACGGCCAGGGACGGGGGCGGCCGGCCACGATCCCGCAGATGCTCCTGCAGATGAACGGCCGCTTCGCCCGCGAGATGGTGGAGGCCAACGCCGTCACCACCAGCGGGCGGATCGCCGGGATGGCCCGCGACGACCGGACGAGGCTCGAGGTGGCCTTCCTGGTGGCCCTCTCGCGCCGGCCCTCCACGGAGGAGCGGGTGGCTCTCGAGCCGCTCCTGGCGGAAGCCGAGACGCGCGGCCGCGGCATGGAGGACGTGATGTGGGTGCTGTTCAACGCTCCCGAATTCTCCTGGAACCACTGACCGCCGCCCGGCTCCATCGGGAGACACCCATGCCGCCCCTGTTCCGCTCCTGCCCCGGGCCGGTGCTGTCGCGCCGTGGCCTGGGCCTCGCCGCCTCGGGCCTGGGGCTGGCGTTCGCGCTGCCCCCCCTGCCGGCGCGGGCGGCGCGGCGCCGTGGGCCGGAGCGCCCGCGGGCGCTGGTGGCGGTGTGGCTGGCCGGGGGGCCCAGCCAGCTCGAGTCG
>CAISKG010000153.1 GCA_903885855.1 uncultured Planctomycetaceae bacterium | reverse complement strand
GGGCACGCCGCCGAGGCGCACCTGGAGCGACGGCGGGGCGAATCCCCCCGCCGCGCGCCACGACTCCGGCAGCGTGATCACGAGGCGCGACGCCGTGGTGGACAGCGCGTAGGAGAAGGCGTCCTCGCGCCGGTCGGGGGCGAGCCGGGTCTCGAACCACGCCGCCTCGACGACCGTCTCGCCCGCGCCCGCCGCGCGCGGCGGGGCGATGGAGAGCGCCACGGCGTCGCGCGTCCGCGCGGTCATCCACGCGCGCTGCGCGAGGGCGTCGCCACGCGTGGTGTCGCGCTTCCAGGCGTCGTCGCGGACGTCGGCCTCGAGTCCGTCTCCGGCCACCACCACCGACTGCCCCACGATCCGCGCCGCGCGGGGAAGCACGAGCGGCACGCGGAACGGGCCACCGTCGGCGCCGGCCGGCGGCGTGGCCAGCGGGAAGCGGACCGAGATCTCCCCCGCCCCCAGCAGCGGCACGGCCAACAGGCAGCGCACGGCCCGGCGATCGTCGTCGGAGACGGGCCCGTCGCCGCCGGGGAGGTCGAAGGGGGAGAGCACCTGCGCTCCCTGGAGGACCTCGATGGCCCCGCCCGTGGCGAGCTCGGCCGGAAGGAGCAGGTCGATCGATTCCAGCGCCGCGTTGGCGACGTCGAGGCGGAGCCGTTCCTCGACGGTGGTCTCCTCGAGCCCCACCGTGACACGCGCCTCGACCTCGGCGTCGACGCGGCGGGGGAGGAAGCGGCGCGTGGCGGCGAACGTGCCGTCCGATCCCTCGAGGCGGTAGACGAGCTGGCCGCGGTCGGCGCCCGCACGGCGCACCGCCGGCACCACCTGACGCACGAGCCCACGGATCCGTTCGCCGTCGGGGATGACCTCGATGTCCGACGCGGCCGCCACGGTGACGGTCGCCGGCCCGACGAGGTCGGCGCGCGGCTGCGGCAGCGACCAATCGAGCGCCTCGGCGCCGCGCTCGATGGCCCGCGACGCCCGCAGCTCGATGACGGCGTCGCCGGCGAGCGGCTGCACGAACGGAAGCAGCGCGTCGCCGCCGGCGCGGGTCACCGAGGCGGCGTCCACGATCGTCGCCGGCCCGACCTCGTCCACCGTCCACCCCTCGAGCCCCACCGCGAGGCGCCCCACCGGCGCTCCGCGGACGGCGAGGCGGAACTTGGCCGCCAGCGTGATCCGGGTCGCCGCCACGTCGAAGCGGTATTCCGGTTCCACGACCACGCGGCTGCCGCGCGGCCGCAACCGCAGCGGCAGCGTGGCGGGCTGCGCGTCGTAGGCGAAGGCGGCGACGAAGCCCGGCTGCCGGGCCGCCGGTGCCGGATCGACGCGCCGGATCGGCGCCGGGTCGTCCCAGTCGAGCTGCCATTCGCCGGCCACCACCAGCGAGGCACGGCCGCGCTGGCGCCAGTCCGGCACGCCGGCGACGGCGAAGCCGAGCGGCTCGAAGGGCACACGGCCGGAGGGATCGACCGCCCGCTCGCACTCCAGCTCCACGACCGCGGCGCCGTCGGCGCGGCGGCCGGGCTGCACCTCGACGACCGTGCCGCGCGTGGCGTCGTCGCCGGCCGGCGGCTCGGACCGGAGAAGGACCGCCGGCTCGCGCACGCGCACCAGCGTGCAGCGCGGCGGCAGCACCACACGCAGCGGCCCGGAGTCGGCCGGCGACGGATCGACGCGCAGCACCGCGTCGAACAGCGCCACGCGGCCGTCGATCCGCACCACGCTCTCCACCGTGACCTGCGGCAGCGCGTCGCCCGCGGGCACGCCCGCCGCGCGCTGGCCGACGCGGAAGCGCGTCCGCCCGCCGAGCCCCTCGTACTCGATGGCCGTGCCCCCGTCGGGGCCGGGGCCGACGCGCGGCGGCAGCGCCACCGGCTGCACCGCGGGGGCCGGATCGGCGCGGCGCGTGGCGAGGGTGACGCGCGACGCGGCCGCGGCGGGGATGTCGAGGACGAATTCGTCGCGATCGGAGAGCGACTCGGCGGGGATCCGCCCCACGAGCGTCACCTCGTGGCGGTCGTCGGCGGCGCCCTCGACCCAGCCCCGGTAGCCGGCCACCGCCTCGGCCTCGTCGCGCGGGCGCTCGAGCACGAAGCGACCGGGCCCGTCGTGCACCGGCCCGTCCGCCAGCACGAGCCCTCCGAGCGCCAGCGCCGCCTCCGCCCAGCCGTCGCGCGTCTGGCGCAGCACCAGCCGGGCCTCGATCCGGCAGGTGGGGCGATCCGCACCGTCGGGGGCGGCCACGCTGATCGTCGCGCGTTCCACGACCACCGCCGGGGGCCGGGGCACGCCGGGGAGCCCCTCCTTGAGCGCGAGCAGCTCGAGGAAGTCGCGGTAGCGGAATCCGGGCACGGGGACGAGCCGGCCCGACGCGTCGGGAAGGTAGTGGATCTCCGGCGGCCGCTCGACGGGGCGGACGTCGACGGCGACGGGGCCGGCCGGCGCTGGATCGGGCGGCGTGCGTTCCGGCGCGTCGGGCTGCGGCGCCGCGGCGGGTGTGGCCGCCGCCGTCGGGGGCACGTCGTCGCGGGCCTCGAGCGGCGC
>CAISKG010000152.1 GCA_903885855.1 uncultured Planctomycetaceae bacterium | reverse complement strand
CGCGATCGTCGCCGGCTGACGCCCGCCGCGGGCCGCCGCCCTCCCGGGCGCGACGTGCGGCGTCAGGCGGGGCGACGCCGGGGCGTCAGTGGTGCACGCCCTTGGCCTGGTAGCCGCCGCGCGACTTGAACCAGCCCACGAGCGCGAGATAGCAGAGGAACATCGTCGCCGGCACCAGCGCGGTCAGCTTCAGCGCCTCGCGGCCGCCGAACAATCCCGCCGCCTCGACGAGCTTCTTGTCGGCCGCGGCCGTGGGGGCGGCGCTCGTGTTCCACCATTCGACGAGGGCCTTCTGGTCGGCGAGCTGCTTGGGCTTGGTGCCGTTGTCGTTGGAGAGGATCTCGAGGGCCCGCGTGGCCTCCTTCCCGCCGTCCTCGAGCACGCCCACCTTCTGGCCGTCGAGCCCCGTCGAGCGGAGCCAGAGGAACTGCCCCTCCTTGTCCGCCTTGTAGCGCTCGTAGACGGCCTTGTCGGCCTCGTTGAGGTTGCGCGACGCGGCCTGGTCCTGGAAGAAGCCGATGCCCGGGCCGCCGAGGAGGCCGGCGGAAAGCATGCCCGCGGCGCCGGTGGCGCCGATCGTGATCGCCCCCCCCTTGGGGAATTGCTCGCTCACCACCGCGAGCATGGTCGGCCAGAGGAAGGTCTTGCCGATGCCGTACACGGTGGCGGCGACGATGCACATGACCGCCCCCTGGGCGGAGCCGAGGAGCGTGAGGCCGATCGCCCCGAGGAGGGCCGAGACGGCGAGCAATCCCAGCGGCGAAATCCGCTCCACGATCGGGCCGGCGAAGAACCGCAGCACGAACATCAGCGCCGAGGTGTAGACGAACAGCAGCAGACCGTTGGCCTTGCTGGCCATGATGTTGCCCGTGATCTTGCCGATCCAGGAGTCGGTACCGAGCTCGACGTAGCCGACCAGCGCGTGGATCACGAGCAGGAAGGCGAGCATCGGGTAGCCGATCCGGAAGCCGGTCGCGGCGCCGAAGCCCACCAGCAGCGCCGCGCCGGCGGCGACGGCCATCCACAGGGGCAGCTGGAGGTCGTTCTTGAAGAAGAGCGCCAGCAGGGCACAGATCACCGCGGCCCCGAGCAGGCCCAGCTCGCCGAGCATGTCGCGGTAGGAGACGCCCGAGGTGCTCGCCTCGCTCCGGGGGAAGCGCTGCCCGAGGAGCATCAGCCCGTAGATCGCCACCGGCACGAGGAACAGCGAGATCTGCGTCTGCCAGGCGACCGATTTCTCCCCCTCGCCGCCGGTCATGAAGTAGCTCGCCAGGCCGCCGGCGATCAGGCCGGCCGGCCAGCCGGCGTGGAGGATGTTGAGGTAGTGGGTCTTGTCCTTGGGGAAGAGCGTGGCCACGAGCGGGTTGACCACCGCTTCGGCGATGCCGTTGCCGATCGCGAACAGGAACATCCCCCAGAACAGGCACTGGAACGCCAGGTCCTTGCCGCCCGCGGCGTAGGCGGCACCGGTGGCGAGGGTGAGGACGGCCGACACCAGATGCGTGGCGAAGGCGCCGAACATCAGCGGACCGAAGCCGATCCGGTCGGCGATCAGGCTCGAGAGGAGGATGATGATCCCGAAGCCGGTGAGGCCGCCGCCGGTGATCGCGCCCAGTTCGGTCTGTGTGAAGCCGTACTGCTCGGCCCACTGGTTGAGGATCCCCGCGCGGATCGAGAACCCGACGCCCGCGGCGGCGATCGCCATGAAGCCCGCCCAGAGGAGCCGCTGGGCGTTGACGCCCGCCGGGGTGCCGTGGTCGTGGGATCCGGAGGCGTGGTCGGGCGCGTTCATGCGGTGTCGCTCGCGTGGGGAAATGGGAAGCGCCGGGTCGGATCCCCCCCGGGACCGGCCTGGCAGGATCGGCACTATAGCAAGGGGGCGGGGCCTGCGGAATCCGAGTCGCCCCACCGCCGCCGCCTGCGGGATCGACCGCGGGCGGAGCCCCGCGGGCGCGCCAGGGGGCGGCCACGGAGGGGCGTTGACCCCGGCTTTCGGCGGCGCGTACCCTCCCGCCCCCCGCTCCCGCCGGACCCGCGAATCCCCCCTTCGTGAACTCCCTCGCCGACACGCTCTGGACGGTCGTGCGCTGGGCCGTGCCCGTCACGGTCGCGGCGGTGGTGGCCGCCGTCGCCATCGGCGCCAACCGCATCGGCGAGGAGATCCGCGCCCGGGTCGAGGCGCGCCTCCAGGCCGACTATCCCGACCTCGTCGCCGAGGTCCAGGGCGCCAGCGTCGTGCAGGGGGAGGGCATCGTCCTCCGCGGGGTGTCGCTCTCCGATCCGCGCATGCCGCAGCAGTGGCGGCAGGTGCTGTGGGTCGACGAGGTGCGGATCGCCTGCGGCACGACCGTGGCCGATCTCGCCGGCGGAGCGCCGGTGATCGAAGGGGTGCGTGTGCGCCGTCCGGTCGTGCACGCGGTGCGCCGCGCCCAGGGCGAGTGGAACCTGCGCCGTCTGCTCCGTGCTCCGGGCGGCACGGCGCTGCCGCCGCTGTCGATCGAGGAGGGCACGCTCCTCGTCGACGATCTCCACCGCCAGGCGCGCACGACGCTGCGCCGCCTGCAGGCCGAGATCACGCCGCAGGCCGACGGCGGCGTCGTGCTGCGCGGCGCCGCGGAGGGGGATCTGTTCGGCCGGGCGAGCGTGCAGGGGAGCCTGGCCCCCGCCACCGGGGCCTTCGATCTCGCCGGCTCGCTCGAGGAGGCGGAGATCTCGCCGCGCCTGCTCGGGATCGTGGCCGCGGAGGCCGAGGGGGTCTCCGGGGGCGAGGTGTCGGCGTGGATCCGCCGCTGGGGCGGCGGGATCCGTGCCCGGGTGGCGCTCGGCTGGCGCGCCACCGGGAGCCTCGCCGACCTCGCCGCCACGCGCGGCAGCGTCGCGGCGCGGGTGGAGGGGGGCCGTCTCGAGCACGCCTCGCTCCCGTTTCCGCTGCGCGACGTGTCGGCCGCCGTCGTCGCCGACCGGGCCGGCCTGCGCTGCGACCGCTTCGAGGCTCTCACCGGCTCGTCGATCGTCCGCGGCAGCGGCACGCTCTCCGGGTGGTCGGCCGACGCCGATTTCGACGTGGTCGCCGAGGCGGAGCGGCTCCTCGTCGACCGGCGCTGGGAGGGGCTCCTCCCCGACGCCTGGCGGGTGCAGTGGAGCCGGCTCCAGCCGGCCGGCGAGATCGACCTCCGCGCGCAGCTCACGCGCCGGGCCGGGACCGTCGATCCCAAGGTCTCCGTGCGCTGCCGTAACGCCTCCCTCACCCACCACCGCTTCCCCTATCGCGTCGACCGCACCGTGGGCACCGTGGTCCTCGACGGCGGGGCGCTGGCCGTCCACCTCACCGGCCAGGCCGGGGGGCGGCCGGTGCACATCGAGGGCACCTTCCGCTCGGCCGCCGGCGCCACCACCGGCGCGCTCGAGGTGCGCGGCGAATCGATGCGCGTCGACGACGCCCTGCTCGCGGCGATGCCGGCCCGGACGCAGACGATCGTCCGCTCGCTCCGCGCCGGTGGGGTCTT
Organism: uncultured Planctomycetaceae bacterium; assembly: GCA_903885855.1. Taxonomy (GTDB): domain Bacteria; phylum Planctomycetota; class Planctomycetia; order Pirellulales; family UBA1268; genus QWOP01. The sequence goes on along the minus strand of CAISKG010000152.1, from coordinate 1,694 downwards.
CGATTTCGTCTACCGGCACGAGCGCGATCCGCGGCATGCCACCGGCTCCTCCAACTCGCTGGCCATCGGACTGGTCGACTGCTCGATGAACTACGCCGGCTTCCCCTATCCGCTCGCGCGCGTCCGCGGCAGCCTTCGCATGAAGGACGGCGTGTGGACGATCCGCGAGATCGTCGGCACCAACGACACCGGCACGGTGCGCTGCACCGGCGGACTGGTGCCGCGCGGCAAGGACGACGGCGAGCTCACGCTCGAGCTGGCCGGGGCGGGCGTGGTCCTCGAGCCGGAGCTGCGCGACGCGCTGCCGGCCGCGGCGCGGCGCGTGTGGAGCGACCTCGACCCACGGGGGAGCGTCGACTTCCGCGCCACCGTCAGGCACGCCGTCAAGGCGCGGGCCACGTCGGTGGAGATCCGGGCCACGCCGCTGGGCGAGAGCGTGTCGATCGAGCCGCGCTGGTTTCCGCTGCGGCTGGAGCGGTTGCAGGGGGCGATGGAGTGGAAGGACGGCCTGCTGCGCTTCAGCGGCGTGCGCGGCCGCCACGGGCGCACCACCGTGGGCGCCGAGGGATTGTGCCGCTTCCTCCCCGAGGGAGGCTGGCACGTGGCCTTCGAGCGTCTCGCGATCGACCGCTTCCAGGCCGAGCAGGACGCGGTCGTGGATGCGTTGCCCGAGCCGCTGCGGCGCGCGGTGGCGGCCGTCCGGCCGCGCGGCACGGTATCGGTGGACGGCACGCTCGACGTCCACGCCTCCCGGGCCGGCGCGCCCGCCGTCGCCTCGTGGGACACGACCCTCGATCTCGAGCAGGCCACGCTCGACCTGGGGACGACGCTCGAGCACGTCCACGGCGGCGTCCGCCTCCGCGGCCAGAGCGACGGCAAGGCCTGGCACTGCGACGGCGAGTTGGCGATCGCAAGCGCGCTGGTGCGCGGGATCCAGGTGACGCGGGCGGAGGGGCCCCTGGCCATGGATCCGTCGGGGGTGCGCTTCGGCGCCGCCGCCGCGCGCCCGGACGGCGGCGAGCCGCGCCACCTGACGGCGCGCCTGGCCGGCGGGACGCTGGCGCTCGACGGCTCCGCCGGCGGGGCCGGGGGCGGCTTCGCGCTGGCCGCGTCGCTGGTCGACGCGGATCTCGAGCGCATCACCACCGATTCCGGCCATGGTCTGCCCGGCTCGAAGCCCTTCCAGGGGCGCGTGTTCGGCGGATTGGAGCTGGCCGGCACCCGCACGGGAACCCAGGGCCTGATCGGCCGCGGGCAGGTGCGGCTGCGCGACGCCGACATCTACGAGCTGCCGGTCGTCCTGGCGATGCTCAAGGTGCTGCGCGTCAAGGCGCCCGACCTGCGCGCCTTCGGATCCTCCGTGATCGACTTCCGCATCGAGGGGCCGCGTGCCTACCTCGACAACATCGAGCTCTCCGGCGACGCGATCAGCCTCGTCGGCAGCGGGGAGATCGAGCCCGACACGTCGCTCCACCTCACCTTCCGGTCGATCATGGGCGACTCGGAATCGCAGTTGCCGGCGATGAAGTCGGTGCTCGGCGGGGCCAGCGGCAATTTCCTCCTCATCCACGTCGACGGGTCGCTCGCCGCCCCGGAGATCACCAGCGAAGCCTTCCCCACGCTCGCCGCGGCGCTGCAGCAGTGGCAGGAGCAGGCGCGGCGCCAGCAGGCTCCCGTCCCTCCGCCGCCGGCGG
>CAISKG010000151.1 GCA_903885855.1 uncultured Planctomycetaceae bacterium | reverse complement strand
TCGCGATCGCCGCGGCATGCTGCAGCAGGATCCCGTGCGACTGGCGCTCGAGCGCGATGCCGCCGCAAGGGCCCGGCCGCCGCGCCCGGCCCCCGATCCGCAGCGCCGGCTCCCCTTCGCCGAGGCCGGCGACGGCTAGCAGGCTGCGGCACGCCCCGGGCCGCCTCGGAACGAGCAGGGAGGGGACGGCCGCCGCGCGGGGAAGGGGCGGCGGCCTCGCATTGACCCGCCGGGGCGGTCGGCTTCATGCTGCCGCCGGCGGGCGGGCCCGTGAGGCCGGCCCGCGCGGAGGAGACGGCATGACGCTGCTCGAGGGACGAGGGCTCGTGAAGGCCTACGGCGGCCGGCGGGTCGTCGATCGCATCGACTTCCACGTGGCCGAAGGCGAGATCGTGGGCCTCCTCGGCGGCAACGGCGCGGGCAAGACGACGACGTTCCGCATCGCCTGCGGGATGCTCGCGCCCGACGACGGCAGGGTGTATCTCGGCGGCGCCGACGTGACCGGCTGGCCCATGCACAGGCGCGCCCGCGACGGAGGCATGGGCTATCTGCCCCAGGACCAGAGCATCTTCCGCAAGATGAGCGCGGAGGAGAATCTGCTGGCCACGATGGAGCTCGTGGGGATGGCGGAGCCCGAGCGCCGGGTGCGCTGCGAGGAGCTGCTCGGGCAGTTCTTCGAGGCCGCGGACATCCCCGAGCTGCGCCGGACGGCCGCCGTCGACCTCTCCGGCGGACTGCGGCGGCGGCTGGAGATCGCCCGCTGCCTGGTGACCCGGCCCCGGATCATCCTCCTCGACGAACCCTTCACGGGCATCGATCCGGTGGCGATCCACGCGATCCAGCGGCTCGTCGTGCGCCTGCGCAACGACGGCATCGCGATCCTCGTCACCGACCACCGCGAACGCGAGACGCTCGCGATCATCGACCGGGGATACGTGATCCACCGCGGCCAGGTGCTCTGCTCCGGTCGGCCCGACGAGCTGCTCGCGAGCGACGCGGCGCGGAAGCACTACTTCGGCGAGGGGAGCATGCCGCTGCGTGTCGCCCGCCCGCCGGCCTACGACCCGGACGCGCCGGACGAGGGCGACGCCTGAAGGCCCGATGGCATCCCCATGCCGGTCTCCGGCGGACGAACGGGGATCGCCGCCGCCGATCGATCGAAGGCGCCCGCACGGACAGCACCCTGCGTCGCGCGGGGCGCCGCTGGGTCACGTTCGGCCGCGAACCTCAATCCGGATCGTCGCGAGGGAGCTTGTCGAGGTACTCGGGCGTGACGTTGTGCCAGTCGAGGCGGGGGTGGCGCTCTCCCGTGCGGGCGTAGTGGAGCAGCGCCTCCCGCACCGTCCGCAGCCCGAGCACGCACCCGGCGTCGATCTCGTGCGGACAGCCCCGGGGCGGATGGATCCCCTGCGGACACCGTCGGCGGTAGCCGATGGTCGTCTTTCGCCCCGTGAGCATGCCGGCCCGCAGATGCTGGAAGCCCTCGCCGTAGGTGTCGCGCGACTCCAGCGCGAATCGCCCGTCCGATCCGGCCGCCTGCACGTACTGCTCGCCCGGGCCGGTGAGGATCAGGTAGGTCGGGCCTCCGGGCGCCCCGAGCGTGGCCACGAGCGACTCGACGAGCGCCGGGGGCGGTCGGCGGATCTCGTCGCGCCCCTCGATCAGGATCCGCTCGATGCGGATGGTCATGGCAATGCCTCCTTTCTCCGTCGGCCGCCCGACGCGGGCCGCGCTGTCCCGGGCCCGTGCGCCATCCGGCGGCGCGATCTTTCTACGCGGGGAGACGCGTGGCGGCCTCCTCCTATGACACGCTCGGGGGCGCTTTTCCGCAGGGAAACCGGCCGTGCGTCGCGGGCGGAAGGCCGCGATACTCCGCCCCGAGGGCCGCACCGTGCCCGGCGCGGCGATCGAACCAATCCCAGCGGAGGAAGGCCCCATGATCGGGAGCCGTGGTCTCGTCGGCGTCGTCGCCTGGATGCTGCTGTCGGCGACGGCCGCGGCCGCCGACACCGCCGAACGCACACAGACGGTGCTGGTGCATGCGACGCGCGAGCAGCGGACCGACCTCCTCGAGCCGCGCGGGCGGTTGCACGACCTGCGCACCCTCACCGAGCTGTCCGACGAGCAGGCCGGGAAGCTCGCCCGGAGCCGTGGCTGGCTGCGGCTCGACGGCATCACCGCCCTCGGCGATCGCCAGGCCGAATCGCTCGCACGCTTCGGCGGGCCGATCAGCCTCGGCGGGCTGCGATCCCTCACCGATCGGCAGGCCGAGGCGCTCGCGAGGCACCGGCATCCGCTCATGCTCCCCGGACTCACCCGGCTCACCGACCGGCAGGCCGAGGCCCTCGCACAGCATCAGGCGCTGCTCGATCTCGGCGGCCTCGAGAGCCTCACCGACGTTCAGGCGGAGGCCTTCGGCCGGCACGGGCGCTTCCTCTGGCTCGAGGACGTCGTGGCGCTTGAACCGCGCGGGTCGATGCTCGGGGAACTGCGGCGCGGCGCCCTCTTCCTCGACGGCGTCCGGGCCCTCAGCGATCGGCAGGCCGCGTTCCTGGCGCAGCACAACGGCTTCATCTCCCTCGGCGGCGTCACGGCGCTCTCCGACGAGGCCGTCGAGAGGCTCGCACGGCGCGCGGGCCCGCTGGATCTCGGCGGCCTCGCGCAGCTCTCGAAACGGCAGATCGACGCCCTGGTGATGCACGAAGGGGATTTGCGGCTCGGCGGGCTCGACACCCTCTCCGACGCGCAGGCCATCGCGCTGGGGCTGCATTACGGCCACCTGATCCTCACGAGCGAGCGGCTCGAATCGCTCACTCACATGCAGGCGGCGACGCTCGCCTGGCGCGCGGGCACGCTCGAGCTCGCGGGGCTGCGGTCCCTCACCCCGCTCCAGGCAGCCCTGCTGGCCCGCCACGACGGAACGCTCTCGTTGCCGGGCCTGCGCACCCTCGGCGCCGCGGAGGCCGAGGCGTTCGCCGCGCACAGCGGGTGCCTGTCGCTGCCTGCGCTCGAGGCGATCGAGCCGGAGGTGGCCCGGGCTCTCGGCCGTCGCCGGGGCGACCTCGGGCTCACCGGGCTCGCCCACATCAGCGACGAGGTGGCCGAAGCGCTCGCTGAGAACAAGGGGTATCTCCTGCTCGACGGCCTGACTCGCCTCACCGACCGCCAGGCCGAGATCCTCGCCCGCCACGAAGGGGATCTCTCGCTCACGGGCCTCGAGCACCTCGGACGACGGCAGGCCGAGTCGCTCGCGCGGCACAGGGGGCCGGTGTTCCTCCGCACACCCAGCGCGTTCCCTCCGGAGGCGCTCGCGATCCTCCGCGCGTCGCGCGACGTGCAGTTCATCCCGATGTGGCACCACGACTGACCGCCGGGGTGGCGGAACGCCCTGGCACAGCGTCGCCTTACAAGGCATACAGTAAAAGTCAGGGTTTGCCGGGAATCGCGTTACGTTTGCATCCGACGCTCCCCTCTGACGAGGAGGGGCCGTGTCGCCGCTGGGCCCACCGCGCGACGTCGGTCGCGGCCGTAGTGGTGGCCACAGATGCAAGACACGTCGCTGCGGGAGACGTCCTGACACGTCGGCTGCGCGACGCGAGCGCGAGGGGGGCAGGCTTTCGAGTGGGTCTGCTCCCCTCGTGCGATTTTTCCGGCGGTTTTCCGCCGTCGCGGAATGACGGGCAGTCGTCGCGAGCCGAGCGTCGCGCGTGCGCCGGTCGGGGGCCGTGCGGCGGCTCACGGCGCAGGAAGCGTGGGCGGGGCGGCACAGCGTGCGTCGGGCCCCTGACGATGATCGGGATCGACGCCGGAGCCCGGCCATGCCGACCAACATCGAGATCAAGGCCCACGCGCGCGATCCCGAGGGGCTCGCCGCGCGCGCCGCAGCGCTCGCGGGCGGCCCGCCGGAGGAGATACTCCAGCGCGACACCTTCTTCGCCTGCGCCGTGGGCCGCCTCAAACTGCGCGAACTCGGCAGCGGCCGCAGCGAGCTGATCTGGTACGACCGCGGCGACGCCGCCGGCAGCAAGCGGTCGGAGTATCTCGTGGCGCCCGTCGCCGACGCGGCGGGCCTGCGGGCGCTGCTCGGCCGTGCCGGCGGCGGGGTGCGAATCGTGGAGAAGCGGCGGATGCTCTTCCTCGTGGGTCAGACGCGGGTGCATCTGGACGACGTGACGGCCCTCGGCCATTTCGTGGAGCTGGAGGTGGTCCTCCGCGAAGGCCAGGCGGAGGAGGAGGGGCACGCGATCGCCGCCGAGATCATGCAGCGTCTGGGCATCGCCCCTGAGGATCTCCTCGCGGGTGCCTACGTCGACATGCTCGGCGACGGGACCGCCTGACGGGGGAAGCCTTTTCCCCGAGAATCCATCGGCCGGGCTACCAGGCCCGGCATCCAGCGGGGCGTCGGCACAGAATCGCGCTCGTTGAGCCGTGGCCGTCTGCCGCTCGACGTGTGACGGCGTCGGCTCCACCTCCGGACCTCGCCTCCCGCCGTGGCGCTCGGATGTCCGGCGCGTGGCCGGCGTTAATCGCCTGCGGCGCCGGAGCGCGATTTTTCTCGCTGGCCTAAAGCGAGCGGGCCGCCCCGCCACGGGAGTCGTTCGTCGGTCGGAGATGACGCTAGCCGTCGAGCACCGCGACGAATTCCGCGATCACCCGGAGTTCCTCGGCGTGGTCAGGGTCGATCCATATCGACGGGAAGGCTTTGTTCCGCGGCGAGAGC
>CAISKG010000150.1 GCA_903885855.1 uncultured Planctomycetaceae bacterium | reverse complement strand
GACGCGGCGGCTGCCGCCGCGCGGTGCGCCGGCACGAGCGGCACCATCGCCAGCGCGAGCCCCGCGAGGAGGCAGGCCAGGAGGCGGTTGGCCGGCACGTGCATGTTCCAGTCGTAGAAGGAATGCAGCGCCAGGGCCGCCAGGGCCGCCCACACGCCGGCGGCGAGCATCCGCTCCCGCGCCGGCAGGCGGAACGCGCCGGCGAGCGCCGCCCCGAGGGCGCCGAGCGCCGCCACCAGCCCCGCGCCCGCCACGAGCCCCCCCTCCGCCAGCAGCTGGGCGTAGTCGTTGTGGGCGTAGAAGGTGGCCCGTTTCGCCCCTCCGAGGAGCGGGCTGACGAACCCGTACGACCCCAGGCCCGTGCCGGTCAGCGGCGCGGAGAGGAAGATCCGCAGCGCCCCGTGCGTCAGCGCGCGGCGGTCCTCGCGATCCAGGGCCGCCAGCAGCCGGTCGCGCAGCTCGCCGGGGAGGATGTCGGCGAGCCCGGGGGCGACCTGGAAGAACACCAGCGCGAAGCCGACCAGCGCCACCAGCGCCGCCGCCAGCACGGCCGTCGAGACGCGCCGCCCCAGCGCCGTCTCCGACGACAGCAGCATGAACACGATCCCCGCGAGGATCATGGCACCGGCGCCGGCGCGCGAATGGGCCTGCACGCCCACCATCCAGGTGGCGGCGGCGAACACCAGCACCGCCAGTGCGGCGCCGCCCCAGCCCCACATCGGCCCCTGCCAGCGCGTGCGACACAGGCCCAGCAGGAGGGGGATGGTGAGATACAGGCCGGCCGCGAAATGATTGCTGACGACGTACGAACCGATGCCGTCACCGATCGTCCAGCGCTGCACGTCGTAGGCCGTCGTGGGGTCGACGGCGACGGTGTCGACGGAGTCGACGATGGCGGCGGTGCGCCACGGCGGCGAGAGCGTCGTGGTCGACCACGCCGCCTTGTCGGGGCCGCGGAGGTCGATCCGGCCGAGGAGAATGTGCTCGTCGTTCATCGGGAACGCCAGCGCCACCACCCACACCGCCACCCCGGCCAGCGCCATGCAGCCGGCCAGGAGCGTGCGGCGGCGCTCGTCGCGGCAGAGGTCGGCTGTGACGGCGACCGCCGCGAGCCCGAGAAGGATGCGGCGGATCGCCTCGGCGGTCGCCCCGGGATCCACCGACACGGTCCCCAGGCCGAGCCAGGAGAACTCGCCCGCGGGTTGCCAGAGCCGCGCCGATGCCGGCGACACCAGGGCCAGCAGCGGCAGCGGCAGCGGCACCAGTTGGAGCGTGGCGGCGGCGGCGCCGGCCACCGGCAGCCATGCCAGCCACCCGGAGCGGGGCGCCGTCACGGCCCAGGCGATCACCGCCAGCGCGACGAGCAGGTCGAGCGCCATCCGCGCGACGGTGGGCGTGCCGCCGAGGACCAACGGACCGACGATCGCACCGGCGCCGAGGAGCGCGACGATGGCCGTATCCATCCACCAGCGCCACACCGGGGGAGTGGCATCCGCTTCCTCGTCGCGGAAGGGGATCAGGCCCACCACCTTGGGCACGTTCGGACCGGCGTTCATGCGAGCCCCGAGTTCGATCCAGCGGATTCCCTGATTCCCTGCGGACCATCCTAGCCATCCGGCGCGGTCGCCGCAGCGGAAGGTCGGGCGGGCCCCCCGCGCCCCTCACCCGGAGGGTCGGCTATGCTGCCCCCCCGGCCGCGCCGCGGCCGCCCCCCGGGAGCCGACCGATGCCCATCCCCTCCCCCCAGGTCCGCGGCCGCCTGCTGCGGGTGCTCGCCGCCCTCGGCGTCTGGATGGCGGCGGCGGGGCCCGCCCGGGCCGACCGCGCCCCCAACATTCTCTTCATCTTCGCCGACGACCTCACCTGCCAAGCGCTCTCCTGCTATGACGACGAGCGACGGTTGCTCGACACGCCGAACATCGACCGCCTGGCCCGGGAAGGGATGCGGTTCGACCGCTGCCTGGTGACCAACTCCATCTGCGGTCCGAGCCGGGCCACGATCCTCACCGGCAAGTACTCCCACAAGAACGGCTTCTACAACAACGCCAACTGCCGCTTCGACGGCTCCCAGCCGACGTTCCCCAAGATGCTGCAGGCGGCCGGATGGCAGACGGCGATCGTCGGCAAGTGGCATCTGGTCAGCGACCCGACCGGCTTCGACCACTGGCAGGTGCTCCCCGGCCAGGGCATCTACTACAACCCGCCGATGCTCACCCCCGCGGGCAAGGAGGTGCAGCGCGGGTACGTCACCGACGTCATCACCGACCTCTCGATCCGCTGGCTGCGGCAGCGTGACCCCGACCGCCCCTTCCTCCTCATGGCGCAGCACAAGGCGCCGCACCGGGAGTGGGCCCCGGCGGTGCGCCACCTCGGCTGGGACGGCGACCGGCCGCACGCCGAGCCCGCCACGCTCTTCGACGACTTCGCAGGCCGCAGTCGCGCCGTCGCCGAGCACGACATGGGGCTGGATCGCACCTTCACGCGGCTCGACGCCAAGCTGCGCGCGCCGCCGGGCATCGAGGGCGACGACCTCGCCGCCTGGAACGCCTACTACGCCCCGCGCAACGCCGCCTTCGAGGCGGCCGCCCCCGCGGGGGCGGAGCTGGTGCGCTGGCGCTACCAACGCTACATGCACGACTATCTGGCCTGCGTGAAGGCGGTCGACGAGAGCGTGGGGAGGCTCCTCGACGAACTCGACGACCAGGGCATCGCCGACGAGACCGTGGTCGTCCTCTCGAGCGACCAGGGATTCTTCCTGGGCGAGCACGGGTGGTTCGACAAGCGCTGGATCTTCGAGGAGTCGCTGCGGGCGCCGCTTCTCGTGCGTTGGCCCGGCCTGACGCCGCCGGGGAGCACCTGCGGGAAGATCGTGTCGCTCGTCGACTTCGCCCCCACCTTCCTGGCGCTCGCCCGCCTGCCGCTGCCGGCCGACCTGCAGGGCCGCGCCCTCCAGCCGCTCCTGGCCGGCGACACCGCCGCCGACTGGCGCACGAGCCTCTACTACCGCTACTACGAGTTCCCGGCCCCGCACCACGTGCGTCCGCACCGGGGCGTGGTCACCGACCGCCACAAACTCGTGCACTACGAGGGCGACCTCGACGAGTGGGAACTGCTCGACCGGGAGGCCGACCCCCACGAGACGCGATCCTTTCACGACGACCCGGCCTACGCCGACACGCGCCGCGCCCTCGAGGCCGAGCTCGAGCGCCTCGCCCGCGAGGTCGACGACCTCGGCCCGGTGCCACGCGAGGCCTACGGCGACGCGCCGTTCCCCGCGGCGGCGGCAGGGGGGAGGTGACATGCGTGCCTGGACGATCCCCGACCAGCGGGGGCTCGGGGGCTTGAGCCTCCAGACGCTCCCCGATCCCTCCCCCGGCCCCGGCGAGGTGGTGCTCCGCATCCACCGTGCGGCGCTCAATCCCGCCGACCGCTACCTGGCCGAGGGCCTGTACCCCGCCCGGCCCTCCTTTCCGCACGTCCTCGGGCGCGACGGTGCCGGCGTGATCGCGGCCGTCGGCCCGGGGGTGGAGGGCTGGCGCGTGGGGGAACCGGCCCTCGTGCTCCGCGGCGCGGCCGGCGTCGATCGCCCGGGCACGCTCGCCGAGGCGCTGGCCCTGCCGGCCGCGGCGCTGGCGAAGGTGCCCTCCGGCTGGAGCGGGGCGGAAGCCGCCGGCGCCGCGCTCGTGCTGCTGACCGCGCACCAGGCGCTCCTGCAGTGGGGACGCCTTCCCCCCTCGACCGTCCTGGTCAGCGGCGCCGGCGGCGGGGTGGGCGCCGCCACGGTGCAGCTGGCCGCGGCGCTGGGGCACCGGGTGATCGGCCTGTCGCGGAGCGCCGCCAAGCGCGAGCGCCTCGTGACGCTCGGCGCCGCCGCCACCTTCGATCCCGGCGGGGGATCGTGGCGACGCGACGTGAAGGCCCTCCTCGCGCCGCTGCGCGTGGATCTGGTCGTCGACACGATCGGCGGGGCGCTGTTCGGCGAACTCGTCGACACGCTCGGCTTCGGGGGGCGCGTGAGCGTCGTGGGGATGCTCGCCGGCCCCGTGCCCGCGTTCAACACCGCCAGCCTGTTCTTCCGCCGCATCCGGCTCGGCGGCGTCGCCGTGGGGAGCGATTCGGCCGAGGAGCAGCGCCGCGCGTGGGAGGAGTCGGTGGCCCTCCTCGAGGCCGCCGGCCAGCGGCCGGAGGTCGATTCGGAGTTCCCTTTCGAGGAGGTGCCGGCGGCCTTCACACGGCTGGCCGAGGGGCCGATGGGGAAGGTCATCGTGCGCCTGCCGGCGGCGGGATGAGCCCCGTGCGGCGGCTCAGGTCGTCCCCGCCTTGGGCGTGGGGGGGTCGTCCTGGTAGATCCGGTAGGTCTTCGTGACCAGCGCCCCGCCGCGTTCCAGGGTGCGCTTGGAGAGGTGGTTCGACTCGAGCACCCAGGAGAACTCCACCTCCTCCATCCCCCAGTCGAGCACCGGCTGGACGAGCGCCCCCATGAGGACCAGCCCCACGCCCCAGGCCTGGTACTCCGGCACGACGTTGGTGCTGATGGCGCGCATCCGCTTGATGCCGCGCTTGTTCCAGAGCAGGCGCACGAAGCCGAACGGCAGGAGCCGGCCGTTGCTGGCCTTGATGCGCGGGTTGTAGTCGAGGAGGCAGAACACCGTGCCGATCGGCTTCCCCCCCACCTCGGCCACGAGCGCCAGCTCCGGCACGATGAGGTGCTTGAGGCTCGCGGCCATGTGCTTCACCTCGCCGTCGGTGAGGGGCACGAAGCCCCACGTGCCGCCGAGGCTCGAGTTGTAGATCTCGAGGAACATCCGCACCTCCTCGTCGAAGCGCGAGCGATCGAGGGGGCGGACCTTGACACCGAAGCGATCCTTCACCCCCTCGATCATCACGCCCAGCTTGGAGTCGATCGTGGCGAGCATCTTCGTCTCGCCCCAGAAGGCGTACATGTCCTCGATCTTGCCGAAGCCGTTGTCCTCGACGAGCCGGCCATACCAGGGACGGTTGTGCGTCATCATGAAGAACGGCGGCGTGTCGAAGCCGTCGACGAGCAGGCCGCACTCGTAGTTCTGCGAGGGATTCACGGGGCCGCGGACCGCGGTCATCCCCTCCCGGTGCAGCCAGTCGCGCGCCGCCCCGAACAGCCCGCGCGCCGCGGCGGCGTCGTCGTCGCACTCGAAGAAGCCGAAGAAGCCGCGGTTCTCGCCGTAGCGCTCGACGTGGCCGGCGTTGACGATGGCGGTGATCCGCCCCACGTCGACCCCGCCGCGCGTGGCCAGGAAGGATCGCGACTTGGAGCGCTCGTAGAAGGGATGCGGGCGGAAGCCGAGCAGCTCCTCCTGCGACATCACCAGCGGCGGCATCCAGCAGGGATCGTCGCGGTAGATCCGCCAGGGGAGGCGGACGAAGCGCCGCTGCTCGGACCGGCTGTCCACCGGGCGGATGATCAATTCCGACACGTGTCCCTCCCGAGTTGCTGGCGGCCTGGCCCACCCGACGTCGGCGTCGGCGGACGCCGGGGAGGCGGCCGGCGGGAGCGGAAAACGCCCCGCTTTCCCCGTCGATCCGTCTTCCCGGCGGCGCGGAATCATCCGCCGCGGGCTCACGACCGTCAACGTCGGCACCACCCCCCCGGCACGCAAGTCGCCCCGGGGTTTTCACCGAACTAGGATGCAGTCCGGCGATGATCAGGGATCGACCGCGCCGGCCTCCGTTCCGCAGGCTTTCGGCAGTGATCCTCGCATGGTGACCTCCGGCCCCTCCCGCGCCGCCCCCTCCCCGCACCCCGTCCCGGGCGTCGACGTGGTCGTCACGGGGGCGACGGGGCTCGTGGGCAACAACGTCGTGCGCCTGGCGGTGTCGCGCGGGGAGTCGGTGCGGGCCCTGGTGCGCCCCTCGGCGGTCGCCGCCCGTTGTCTGGCCGGTCTGCCCGTGGAGGTCGTGCACGGCTCCCTCGAGGACGCCACCGCCCTCGACGCGGCCTTCGGCGGCGCACGGGTGGTGGTCCACGCCGCGGCCATGGTCCACTGCGGATGGCGGCACCTCGACGAGATGACCGCCGCGAACGTCGCGGGCACGCGGGCCGTGGCGGCGGCAGCCCGGCGGGCGGGCGCCCGGCTGGTGCACGTCTCGAGCGTGGACGCGATCGGCCTCCGCCCGGACGGGCTCCCGGCCGACGAGGACACCCCTCCCGGCGTCATGCCCGAGTGCCCCTACGTGGTCACGAAGCGCGAGGCGGAGCGGGCGGTCGCCGAGGAGATCGGCCGCGGTCTCGACGCGGTGATCGTCAACCCGGTGTACATGCTCGGCCCGTGGGACTGGAAACCGTCGAGCGGGCGGATGCTCCTCGAGGTGGGCGCCGGGAAGGGGCTCTTCGCCCCGCCGGGAGGCAACGACTTCGTCGACGTGCGCGACGTCGCCGCGGGGATCTTCGCCGCTGCCGCGCGCGGGGCCACCGGCCGGCGCTACATCCTCGGCGGCCACTCCCTGACCTACCTCGACGCCTGGCGGCTTTTCGCCCGGGTGGCGGGGCGGATGCAGCCGCTGGGCACGGCCCCGACGGCGCTGGTGCGGGCGGCCGGTATGGCGGGCGACGTGGCGAGCCTGTTCCTGCGGCGTGAGCTACCGGTGAACTCGGCCGCCACGACGATGTCGATGCTCCGCCACCACTTCTCCTCCCGGCGGGCGGAGACGGAGCTGGGCTACGCGTACCGCCCCCTGGACGCGACCGTGGCCGACGCCTGGGGATGGTTCCTCGCACGCGGCTACGCCGGCGCCGTTCGCGGGCGCACGGAACTGGCCCGCTGACGCGGGCCCCGCCGCGCCGCCCGGACGCGCCGGCCGATCCGTGGCGGGCCTAGAATGGGACGTCGTCCCTCCCCACCGGATTCGCGCCGATGCCCCGCATACTCGTCGTCGAGGACGAGGACCACCTCGCCATCGGCATCAAGTTCAACCTCGAGGCCGAGGGCTTCGAGGTCGAGACGGTGGGGGACGTCCAGGCGGCGCTCACGCGCCTCGACGCCGCGGCACGGCCGTTCGACCTGGTGATCCTCGACGTCATGCTCCCCGGCATGAGCGGCTACGCCGTCTGCGAGTCGCTGCGCCGGGCCGGCAGCGAGGTGCCGGTGGTGATGCTCACGGCGCGGACGCTCGTCGAGGACCGGATCCGCGGCTTCGACGCCGGCACCGACATCTACCTGCAGAAGCCCTTCGATCTCGAGGAGCTGATCTCGATCGTGCGCAGCCTCGTGGCACGGCGCGGGCCCTCGGCCCGACCCGCCCCCGAGGCGGCCGCGGCACCGGCCGGCGCCGATCCGGCCGTGTACCGCTTCGGGGCCGCCGAGGTGAACTTCGACACCTGGGAGGCCCGCTCGCAGGGCGCGCCGGTGCGCCTCACGAACCTCGAGATGAAGCTGCTGCGGTATCTCGTCGACCACGAGGGGAAGGTGGTGTCGCGCGGCGAGCTGCTGGAGCGCGTGTGGGGGATGGCGCGGGCGCCGGCGACGCGCACCATCGACACCTTCATGCTCAACCTGCGCAAATCCTTCGAGGGGGATCCCTCGCGGCCGGTGCACTTCCTCTCGGTGCGCGGGATGGGCTACCGGTTCGTCCGCGACCGGCGCCCCGGCGACGACGCGGCCCGGCCGCGGCCGGCGCCGGAGGGGGCGGCGGAGCCCCCGCCGCCGGAGTGACTCTTGCCCCGGGTCAGTCGTCGGCCAAAAGCGCCATCGCCGCCGCCCCGGGATCGGGCCGCACCAGCAGCGATTCCCCCACCAGCATCGCGCCGATGCCGGCGGCCTCGAGGCGGCGCACGTCGGCGCGGGACCGGATCCCGCTCTCGGCGACGACGGTGCACTCCTCCGGCACCTCGCCGCGCAGCCGGAGCACGTGGTCGAGGTCGGTCGTCATCGTGCGCAGGTCGCGGTTGTTGATCCCCACGAGCGTCGCCCCGAGGGCCAGCACGCGCGGCAGTTGGGCGGCGTCGTGCAGCTCCACCAGCGGGGTCATGCCCAGGTCGAGGATCGCGGCGTAGAGCCCGCGGAGGCGGCAGTCGTCGAGGCACTCGGCGATGAGGAGCACCGCGTCGGCGCCGTGGACGCGCGCCTCCACCACCTGCCTCCGCTCGACGACGAACTCCTTCCGCAGGATCGGCAGCGACGACGCGCCGCGCGCGGCGGCCAGATCGGCGAGCGATCCGCCGAAGCCCTCGCCGTCGGTGAGGATGGAGAGGGCCGACGCGCCGCCGCGCTCGTAGGCGGAGACCACCTCCGCCACGGTGGCGCCGGGCCGGATCGCCCCGGCCGAGGGGCTCGCGCGCTTGAACTCCGCGATCAGCCGGATCGCCCCCGGCCGGGAGACGGCGGCGAAAAAATCGCGCGGCGGCGCCGCGGCGGGAAGGCGCTCGAGCAGCGCCGCGAGCGGCTCGCGCGCCTCCGCCTCCGCCACCTCGCGGCGCTTCCGCTCGACGATGCGGTCCAGGATCGTGGCCATGCCGGTCGCCCTCGTGCCCACGCGGGGGCGGGGATCAATGCCGGAAGTGACGCCGGGCGGTGAACACCATGGGGATCCCCGCGAGGTCGGCGGCGGCGATCACCTCGGCGTCGCGCTTCGATCCCCCCGGCTGCACGATCGCCGCCACGCCGGCGCGTGCGATCAGGGGAATGGAATCGGCGAAGGGGAAGAAGGCGTCGGACGCGAGCACCGCCCCCCGGGCGCGGTCGCCGGCCTTCTCCAGCGCGATCCGGGTGGCGTCGACGCGGCTGGTCTGGCCGATCCCGGCGCCGACCAGGCTCGTGCCGTGGCAGACGGCGATGGCGTTGCTCGTCAGCCGGCGCACGATCGTGAAGGCGAAGTCGAGCGCGGGGGTGAGCTCGGCCGGCGGCGCGACGCGCGTCGCCACGCTCCAGGTCGCGGGGTCGTCGCAGCAGTCGTCGGGCCGTTGGGCGAGGATGGCGCCGGCGACGCTGCGCAGCTCCATGCCGTGGGTCGGCTCCCAGGGGTCGCCCGCCGGCACCTCGACGAGCCGCACGCTCGCCTTCCAGGTTGGCTTCGTGGTGAGCAGCTCCACCGCCGCCGGATCGAAGGCGGGCGCCGCGATCACCTCCACGAACAGCCCCGGCGCGAGGAGGACCTCCGCGCAGGCCCGGTCGAACGTCCGGTTGACGGCGAGGATCGAGCCGAAGGCACTGGCCGGATCGGCGGCCATCGCCGTCGCCAGGGCCCCGGCCGCGTCCGCCGCGGCGGCGGCGCCGCAGGGATTGGTGTGCTTGACGACGATCGCGGCGGGTGTGTCGAGCAGCGCGGCCAGCCGGGTGGCGGCGTCGAGATCGAGAAGGTTGTTGTAGGACAGCTCCTTGCCGCACAGCTGCCGCAGGCCGGCCAGCCCGCGGCGCGACCCCGCCGGGGCGTACAGCGCCGCCGACTGGTGGGGATTCTCGCCGTAGCGCAGCGGCAGGCACTCGCGCAGGTCGAGGGCGAAGCGGGACGGCAACGGCACCTCCTCCGCACCGGGTAGCGGCGCGGGGACCGGCGCCGGCGCGACGACGAGCCCGGCGTGCCTGGCCATCCAGCCGGCGATGGCGGCGTCGTAGGCGGCGGTGCGCTCGAAGGCCCGGGCGGCGAGGCGGCGCCGGTCGTCGATGGTGGTGCCCCCCCGGCCGATCATGGCGACGAGGTCGTCGTACTGCTCCGGACCGGTGACGACCGCGGTGAAGGCGTGGTTCTTGGCGGCGGCACGAACCAGGCTCGGGCCCCCGATGTCGATCAGCTCGATGGCCTCCGCCGGCGTGCAGTCGGCACGCGACACCGCGGCCTCGAAGGGATAGAGATTGACGATCACCGCGTCGATCGGCCCGATCCCGTGGCGGCGGATCACCTCGACGTCGTCGGTGCGGTCGCGGCGGTGGAGGAGGCCGGCGAACACCGACGGATGGAGCGTCTTCACCCGGCCGTCGAGGATCTCGGGGAAGCCGGTCACCGCGGCGACGTCCACCACGCGCACCCCGTGCCCCTCGAGCGCCCGGGCCGTGCCGCCGGTGCTCACCACCTCGATGCCGGCGTCGCGCAGGGCGACCGCCAGCCGGTCGAGGCCCCCTTTGTCGTAGACGCTCACCAGCACCCGCCGCAGCGGGATCGGATCGGGAACGGGAACGAGGGCGCCGGCGGGGGGGGCGGAGTGGCTCATGGAGGGCGATTAGACCGGCCCGACCGGGAGGCGAAAAGGGTCGTCACGCGCCG
The DNA here is from genome assembly GCA_903885855.1 of uncultured Planctomycetaceae bacterium. GTDB lineage: Bacteria > Planctomycetota > Planctomycetia > Pirellulales > UBA1268 > QWOP01. Next base: position 2,114 of record CAISKG010000150.1, on the reverse strand, counting down.
CCGGATACCGGCGCCCGCGGCGCGGGTCAGGCCGCCGGGAGCCGGACTTCCATCACGGTGCCGCGGCGGCCGCCGCGGGCGAGGATCGTGACGCGTCCGCGCAGCTGGCGGACGATCGAGCGCACCAGGTGCAGCCCCAGACCGGTCCCGGGCGTGGAACGCTCGAGCTCGCTCCCGAGCCGCACGAAGCGCCCGAAGACCTGCTTCCGGTCGGGCGCCGGGATGCCGGGGCCGTTGTCGGTCACGCGCACCACGACCTCGCGGCCGCGCCGCCCATCGGCCTCGATCTCCACCTCCGGCTCGGGGAGCGAGTACTTGACCGCGTTGTCGACGAGGTTGCGGAACACGATCTCCAGGTCGGCCCGACGTCCGCGGACGCGCGTCTCGGCGCCGCCGGCCGGGAGGATGCGGATCCGGTCGGGATCGATCCGGTAGCGCTCCGCGACGCCGTCGCGGGCGGCGCGGAGGATCGGCTCCAGCGCGCTCGATTCGCCGCCGCGGGCCGGGCGGCGCTGGAGCGTCTTGGCGGCGTCGAGGAGATGGTCGACGAGGTGGTCGAGGCGCTCCACGTCCTTGAGCATGAAGCGGTGGAAATCGGCCTGCTGCTCGGGGGGCACCGGCCGGCGGTCGAGCGTCTGGAGATAGAGCTTGAGCGAAGCCAGCGGGCTCTTGAGCTCGTGGGTGACGCTGTCGATGAAGTTGCTCTGGCGCTGCGACAGGGCGATCGCCTTCACCGTCAGGAAGAGGTACACGATCACCCCCACCAGCACGAGCACCAACAGCGCGATCCCGACGGCGAGGATCACCCAGTAGAAGGCGGCGTTGCCCGAGCCGAAGGCCGCGGCGATGCTCACGAGCACCCACCCCACGCCGAGGGCCACGATCGAGGCGATGAGCACCACGCCGAGGAGGATCGGCCAGCCGGCGGAGCGACGCGGTTCCATCGGATGGGCCGATCGGGGGGGGGGGCGGGGGGGCGGGGAGCGCGGCCGCGCGACGGCACGGCCGGCGGAAAGTGTGCCGCGGCGGCGGGCGGCCCACCACCACCGCGCCCGCGGGCCCCCGCTGCCGCGGCGGTGCCGGCCGGCAGCACGGCACTAGAATCGGGGCACCGGAGGCGCCCCGCGGCGGGAGCGCCCCGCCCCCGAGGCCCGACCCGTGCCGGCGTTCGCCCCCGATCCGATCCTGATCACGGCCGGCCTGATGGCGGTCCGCTTCCACTGGCAGGGAGACCGCTGGGGCCACGAAGTGCTCGGGCCGAGGGCGACGATCCTGTGGCGGTCGGTCGAGGGGCCCGGCGGGAGCGGCGACCCGCGCTGGCCCGAGTCGCCGGCGTGGGTGTCGCTGTCGCGCTTGGGCGCGGGCGCGGCGGCCCCGCTCCTGGCGGTCGGGCAGGCCGGCCGCACCCACTACTCCGCCGTCGTCGCCACCGATCCGGCGGATCCACAGGCCCTCCGCTTCGACGTGGCGGCCCGCATCCAGGAGGGGCCGGGCTGGGTGGGGTCGACCTACACCACCGGCACGACGGGATCCGGCGGCCCGCTGCGTCTCGCCCCGCACGACACCGCCGGGGAATCGCTGCCCCGCACCGTACGCTGGTGCTACCGGCTCTCCACGACGGGGCTCGAACCGCTCGCCGGGACCTCGCTCTCGCCCCCTTTCGAGGCTTGAATCCGCCGTCCCGATCGGTCACATTCGCAGTCTCGCGGCCACCCCGACCAACCGCCTGGAAACCGCCATGTTCGACGTCATCGAACGCCTGAAGCGCGAGTGGACCGACCAGTACGTCGTCGTCCGGTCGCCCGCGCCGGAACTGGCCCGGTTCGCGAGCGCCACCGGGCAGGTTCGGACGGTCAACATGAACGGCCGATGCCTGGTGGAGTTCGACCAGTTCAACAACATCGGCTGGTACGACATCGATCCGGCCTGCCTGAAGATCGTCGCCAAGCCGGAGCCGAAGCCGGAGGGGGAGAAGGCCCACGCCAAGCCTGCGGCGAAGCCGGCCGGCGACGCGCCCGCCGCCGCCAAGCCGGCCGCCAAGCCCGCGGCCGCGAAGGCCGCACCAGGCAAGCCCTCCACCGCCGACATCCTCGCCGCGGCCCGCGCGAAGGGGG
>CAISKG010000149.1 GCA_903885855.1 uncultured Planctomycetaceae bacterium | reverse complement strand
GCGCTTCCGCGCCGAGCTCGGCGACCGGCTCACCGGCCGTACCGGCGCCGGCGCACGCCCGGCGGGGCAGCTCGCCGCCGCCGCCCCCCCCTTCCCGGCCCGGCCCAACATCGTCCTGGTGATGACCGACGACCAGGGCTACGGCGACGTCGCCGCGCACGGCAATCCGATCCTGCGCACGCCGGCGCTCGACCGGCTGGTGCGGGAGGGGGTGCGCTTCACCGACTACCACGCGAGCCCCACCTGCTCCCCGACGCGCGCCGCCCTCCTCACCGGGCGGCACGAGTTCCGTTCCGGCGTCACCCACACCATCCACGAGCGCGAGCGGCTCGCCCCCTCCGCCACGACCCTCCCCGAGCTGCTCCGCGCCGCCGGCTACCGCACCGGGATCTTCGGGAAGTGGCACCTCGGCGACGAGGAGGACCGCCAGCCGGGGAAGCGTGGCTTCGAGCGCGCGGTGATCCACGGCGCCGGCGGGATCGGCCAGTCGTATCCGGGGAGCTGCGGCGACGTGCCCGGCAACCGCTACCTCGATCCGGTGGTGCGCGCCGACGGCACGTTCGTGCAGGCGCACGGCTACTGCACCGACGTCTTCTTCGACGCGGCGCTCGAGTGGATCGGGGCCGTGCGCGCCGAGGAGCGGCCGCGTCCCTTCTTCTGCCTCGTCACCCCCAACGCCCCCCACGAGCCGCTCGACTGCCCCCCCGGCTCCGACGCCGCCCCGCGCGCCCGCCTGGAGGCGGCCGGATCGCTCGACGCCGCCCGGCGCGAGCGCGTGGCCCGGTTCTACGGGATGATCGAGAACATCGACACCAACGTCGGCCGGCTCCTGGAAGCGCTCGAGGGCATGGGGATCGCCGGGGAGACGCTCGTCGTCTTCACCACCGACAACGGCACCGGCAGCGGTGCGGAGGTGTTCAACGCCGCGATGCGCGGCGCCAAGGGAAGCGTGTGGCGCGGCGGGACGCGCGTCCCCTGCCTGTGGCGCTGGCCCGGCGTGCTCCCCGCCGGCGTCGACGTGCCGGCCCACGTGGCCCACGTCGATCTCCTCCCCACGCTCTGCGAGCTCGCCGGCGCGGCGATCCCCCCCGCGCTCGCCGGGGCGCTCGAGGGGCGGAGCATGGTGCCCCTCCTCCGCGACCGGCAGGCGCCCTGGCCCGAGCGGACGATCGTCACCCACCTGGGGCGCTGGCAGCGCGGGCGCGCCGCGGAGGCGAAGTACGCCCACTGCCGGGTGCGCCGCGGCCGCCACAGCCTCGTCAACGTCACCGGCCGCGCCGACGGCTGGGTGCTCCACGACCTCGAGGCCGATCCGGCGGAGTCGCACGACCTGGCGGCGCGGCATCCCGACGTGGTGGCGGAACTGGTGGCGGAGTACGACCGCTGGTGGGCGTCGGTGCAGGGGGACCTGGTCAACGAGGATCTCGACGGCCCCGCCGAGAACCCCTTCGCCGTCGCCTTCCGAACGCAGGGCGGCCTTCCGTCTCCGGCCCCCGCCCCCTGACGCCTGCCCCCCCGCAGTGGGCGTGGACCGCGCCCCGGAGACCCAAGCCATGCTTCCGCGTCCGTGCGCCGTGGCGATCGGCATGTCGCTCCTCTGGGCCTGGGCGCTCGCGGCGCCGGCCGCGGCGCGCCCCCCGAGCGTGCTGGTGATCGTCGCCGACGACCAGCGCGCCGACACGATCCACGCCCTGGGCAATCCGCACGTCCGCACCCCGGCGCTCGACGCCCTCGTGGCCCGGGGAACGTCGTTCGACCGGGCCTACTGCATGGGGGGCGGGCACGGGGCGGTGTGCATCGCCAGCCGGGCGATGATGCTCGCCGGGCGCACGCTCTTCCGCCGCGACGAGGCGCTCGCCGGGCAGGACACCTGGCCCGAGGCCTTCGCGCGCGCGGGCCGCCGCACGTTCCTCGCCGGCAAGTGGCACAACGGCCAGGATTCCGCCCGGCGCGCCTTCCAGGCCGGCCGCGGCGTGTTCTTCGGCGGGATGACCGACCAGTGGCGGGTGCCGGTGTCGTCGTTCCCCGCGGCCGACGGCGGGATCGGCGCGGCGGAGACGGCCGCCGGCGTGCACTCCGCGCAGGTCGTCGGCGACGCGGCGGTGGCGTTCCTCGAGGAGGTGGGGGAGGAGCCGTTCTTCGCCTGGGTGGCCTTCACGCTCCCGCACGACCCGCGGCAGGCGCCCCCGGCCTTCCGCGAGCGCTACCGGGGCCGGGAGCCGCCGCCGCCGGCCAACTGGCTCCCCGAGCATCCCTTCGACAACGGCGAGCTCGGTGTCCGCGACGAGCTCCTCCTCCCCCGGCCGCTGACGGCGGCGGCGCTCTCGGCGGAGATCGCCGACGCCGACGCCTGCGTCGACGCCCTCGACGCCGAGGTGGGGCGGATGACCGCGGTGCTCGAGCGCCGCGGCCGGCTCGACGACACGCTCGTGCTGTTCGTGAGCGACCAGGGGCTGGCCCTCGGCAGCCACGGCCTCCTCGGCAAGCAGAATCTCTACGAGCACTCGATGCGCGCCCCGGCGATCCTCGCCGGCCCGGGGGTGCCCGCGGGGCGGCGCGAGGGGGCGCTGTGCCTGCTCCCCGACGTCGTGGCCACCGCCGGCGAGCTGGCCGGCGTGCCGGCGCCGGCGGAGAGCGAGGCGCGGAGCCTCCTGCCGGTGCTCCGCGGGGAGCGGTCGGCGGTGCGCGACGGCCTGCTCCTGGCCTACCGCGACCTGCAGCGCGCGATCGTCACCCCCGACTGGAAGCTGATCCGCTACCCGGCGGCGGGGCGTGAGCAGCTCTTCGACCTCCGCGCCGATCCCCTCGAGATGCGCGACCTCGCCGCCGATCCGGCCGAGGCCGGGCGGAAGGAGGCCCTGGCGGCGCGCCTCGACGCCCTGGCGGCCGACTGCGGCGATCCGCTCGCGCCGCGGCCGGCGGCGGCCGAGCGCCCCCCGAACATCGTCTTCTTCCTCGCCGACGACCTCGGCACGGGGGACGTGGGGGCGCTGGGATCGGAGGTGGCGATCACGCCCCACGTCGACGCGCTGTTCGCGCGCGGCACGCGGCTGGAGCGCCACTGGGCCGGCAGCGCCGTCTGCGCGCCCAGCCGCTGCGTGCTCATGACCGGGCTCCACCCGGGCCATGCCGCGGTGCGCAGCAATTCCGAGGTGCAGCCCGAGGGGCAGCGGCCGATGCCCGAGGGCACGGTGACCCTCGCGCGGCTCCTGGCCGACGCGGGCTGGGCGACCGGTGGATTCGGGAAATGGGGGCTGGGGGCTCCGGGGAGCGCCTCCGATCCGTCCGCCGCCGGGTTCGGGAGGTTCTTCGGCTACAACTGCCAGCGCCACGCCCACTCCTTCTATCCCGCCTTCCTCCGCGACGGCGCCGCGCGCGTGGCGCTCGACAACCCGCCCGTGCCGGTGACGGCGTCGCTGCCGGCCGATCCGCCCCCCGGGCCGGCCGACTTCGCCCGCTTCCGGGGCACCACCTACTCCGCCGATCGGATCACCGAGGAGGCGCTCGGCTTCGTGCGCGCCAACCGCGACCGCCCCTTCTTCCTCTACGTGCCGACGACGCTGCCGCACGTCGCCCTGCAGGTGCCCGCCGACGAGCCCTCGCTCGTCGACCACCGGCGCCGCTTCGGCCCCGAGGCGCCCTACCTCGGGGGCAAGGGGGGCTACGTCCCCTGCGCCGAGCCCGCGGCCACGCTGGCCGCGATGATCACGCGCATGGACCGCGACGTGGGGCGGATCGTGGCGCTGCTGGAGGAGCTCGGCCTCGCCGACGACACGATCTTCGTGTTCTCGAGCGACAACGGCGCCACCTTCCCCGGCGCCGGCGGCGCGCCCACCGACCGCCTGGGGAGCCACGGGCGCGCGCGCGACTGGAAGGGGTCGCCCTACGAAGGGGGGCTGTCGGTGCCGGCGGTGGTGGTGTGGCCGGGGCGGATCCCCGCCGGCGGCCGGATCGACACCCCAACCGGCTGCGAGGACTGGCTGCCGACGCTCCTCCACCTGGCCGGGATCGGCGCGCGGGTGCCCCCCGGCCTCGACGGCATCAATCTCGCCCCGGCGCTGCTGGGCACGGCGCCGCCGCCGGCCGAGCGCGTGCTCTACCGCGAGCTCACCGAGCGGCGCTGGCAGACGGCGCTCGAAGCCTCGAAGGACGGGCTCTGGAAGGGGGTGCGACGGGCCCGCGATCGGGCGGGCGAGGAGGCCGCGCCGCTCGAGCTCTACGACCTCGCCGCCGACCCCGGCGAGGCGCACGACGTGGCGGCGGCGCAGCCGCTGGTCGCGGCGCGGCTGGAGCGGATTCTCGACCGCGAGCACCGCCCCGACCCGGCCTGGCCGATCCCCTTCGCCGACGCGGCGGCGCGCGCGGGCGCCGCAGCGCCGCGGACTGACGCGAACGCCGCAGCGCCGCAGACTGACGCGGGCGCCGCAGCGCCGCGGGCGCGCCCGCCGAACATCGTCTTCGTCCTCGCCGACGACCTCGGCTACACCGATCTCGGCGTGCAGGGATCGGCCTACTACCGCACCCCCCACATCGATCGCCTCGCCGCCGACGGCACGCGCTTCCTCTCCCACCACGCCTGTCCCAACTGCCAGCCGACGCGCGCGGCGCTTTTGAGCGGGCAGTACGGCGCGCGCACGGGCGTCTACACGGTGGGGGGCATCGACCGCTTCGACTGGAGGAGCCGCCCCCTGCGCCCCGTCGACAACGTCACCCGCCTCCCGCTCGACCGGCGCACGATCGCCGACCTGCTCGGGGCCGCAGGCTACGCCACGGGGATGTTCGGGAAGTGGCACCTCGGCGAGGACGCGGCCCACCATCCCTCCCGGCGCGGCTTCGACGAGGCCATCACCTCCCACGGCCGCCACTTCGGCTTCGAAACCGATCCGCCGGTGGAGCATCCGCGGGGAGAGTACCTGGCCGACTTCCTCACCGACCGGGCCTGCGACTTCATCCGCCGCCACGCCGGCGGCCCCTTCTTCCTCTACGTGCCCCACTTCGGCGTCCACGCGCCGCTCGAGGCCAAGGAGGAGCTCGTGGCGTCCTTCCGCGACGCGGCCCCGGCGGGGGGCCACCGCGATCCGACCTACGCGGCGATGATCGCCAGCGTCGACGAGAGCGTGGGGCGGATCCGCGCGGCGCTGGAGGAGGCGGGCATCGCCGACGACACGGTGTTCGTGTTCTCGAGCGACAACGGCGGCCGCGGCGGCTACGCCCGCGAGGGGCTGCGCGGCGAGGCCGACGTCACCGACAACGCCCCCCTGCGCTGCGGCAAGGGGAGCCTCTACGAGGGGGGCGTGCGCGTGCCGCTGCTGGTGCGCTGGCCGGGGGTCACGCGGCCGGGGACGACGGTCGCCGCGCCCACGATCCACGTCGACCTCTTCGCCACCTTCCTCGAGGCGGGCCGCGCCCCCCCCGCCCCCGGGCAGCCGGTGGACGGCACGAGCCTCGTGCCCCTCCTCGCCGACCCGGCCGCCGCCCCGGCGCGGGAGCCGGTGTTCCAGCACTTCCCAGGCTATCTCGGCGCGGGGGCGGGACGCTGGCGGACCACCCCGGGCGGATCGGTGCTCTCCGGCGACTGGAAGCTGCTCGAGTTCTTCGAGGACGGCCGCCTCGAACTCTACGACCTGGCCGCCGATCCGGGGGAGTCGCGGAACCTCGCCGCCGAGCACCCCGAGCGCGCGCGCGAGCTGCACGGGCGCCTCGCCGCCTGGCGCGAGCGCGTCGGGGCGGCGATGCCGGCCCGGCGCGGGGCG
>CAISKG010000148.1 GCA_903885855.1 uncultured Planctomycetaceae bacterium | reverse complement strand
CCCGGGCCGCCGACGTCCCCGGCGTCGGGCTGGGGCGCGGCGGCCGCCTCCGTCGCCGGAGCCTCGGCGGCCGCCTCCACCGTCGTCGTCGCCGCGGCCGCCGGCAGCTCCGGCGCCCCCTGCCGCGTGAGCGGATAGATCACCAGGGCCTCGGCGGCGAAGTTCGCCGCCGGATACCGGCTCCGCGCCAGCGACACCGCCCGGTCGGCGGCGTTGTCGTCGAGCTTGTAGCGCTCGTGGAGCCGCCGGTGCTCCTCCGACTTCTCGGCGTCGCCGAGCTGGCCGTGGATCAGCTGCAGGTTGTAGTGGGCGGCCACGTTCTCCGGGTCGAGCACGAGCGTCATCTCGAAGTGCCGCGCCGCCTCCTCGAGCACCGCCCGCCGCTGCTCGGCGCCGTCGGCGCCACGGAACTGGCTGGCCCGGTCGTAGAGGGTGAGGCCGAGCAGGTTCCGCACCTCGTAGTCCTTGCTGAAGTCGAAGCCGCGCTTCCGCATTTCCTCGGTGCGGTCCTCGAGCACCTTGCGGAAGTTGGCCTCCGCCTCCTCCAGCCGCCCCTGCTGGCGGTTGACGAGCCCCGAGAGCCAGGCGACCGTCCAGGGCGGGGGTGCCGGATCGGCGTGGGCCGCCGCCCGCTCGAGCGCCGCGGCCGCCTCGTCGACGCGCCCCTCCTCGAAGTAGACGCGCGCCAGGTTCACCGGGCCGTCGAAGCGCCCCAGCGTCTCCACGGCCTGGAAGGCCTCCTCCGCCAGGCGCAATTCGGCCTTCCCCTTCACGAGCAGGCCGATGCCGTAGTCGTTCCAGCGCTCCCAGGCCGGGATCTTCCGTTCCGGGCTCGGCGCCGGAGCCGGGGCGCCGGTCACCGGGAAGGTGATCTCGTCCTCGGCCATGGTCACGATCGGCAGCTCGTCGACGTACGGCTCCCCCGGCACGTGGCCGCGGATGGGCACGTCGCCCGGCCGCGCCTTGTCGGCCACGAAGCGCATGTACTCCGCGTCGAACTTCCGGTAGCGCAGCTTGACGTTCACCGTCACCGCCTCGCGCACGTCGGGGGGCAGCTCGAGGCCGTAGTGCACCGTCCAGGCGGCCCCCGGCGGGATCTGGTGGTTGTAGAGGGGGACGAAGATGTCCTGGGCGTTGCGCCGGTTGATGCGATTGCCCTCGCGGTCGAGCATGAAGACGTTGACGAAGTGGGCGTAGCGGTCCACCTCGTTGCCCGCCGCGGCGTCCATGCCGCCGCTCCTGCCGATGACGCGGTCGCCCGCGCGGACGGTGACGTCGAGCCAGACCTCGTTGGAGTCGACGGTGCCCTGCGTGAAGAGGTGGCCGAGCTTGAGCGTGCGGATCACCGTCTCGAGCACGTACTTCCCCCCCGGATGAAGCGTGGGGATCTCCGGCCGCAGGGGCGCGGCGAGCGCCCCCTCGATGCCCTCCCCGGAGCGGAGGCCGAAGATGTCGACGCGCGTGATGTCCTGGAGGAACTTCGCGTGGGCCGCCACCGCGTCGGGCCGGTCGGCGAGCCACGCCATACCGGTGTTGGCGGCCGGGAAGAGGTGGTCGTGCACGGTGAGCGTGCCGGTGTCGTCGTAGAAGCGGGCGCCGAAGTCGGCCGAGCCCTTGAGCGGCATGTGGCAGGAGGCGCAGCTCTCCTTGGCCTGGGCGGGGTAGTAGAAGCTGCGCGCCCCGTGCCCCGACACGCCGGAGAGGAGGTAGGGGTCGTAGTGGTTCTGGCCGCGGAGGAAGTCCTTGTAGGCGGTCAGCTCCTTGGGCAGATGGACCTTGTGGCAGGTCGAACAGAACTCGGCCGACCGCTGGAAGTCTTTCATGAACGTCTGCTTGTGGAAGGACGGCTTGGCCTTAACCAGCTGGTTGTTGATCCACTGCAGCACGGGGTTCTCGCTGGAGGCGAAGGGATAGTGCATCGGCTCTTCCAGCGTAT
>CAISKG010000147.1 GCA_903885855.1 uncultured Planctomycetaceae bacterium | reverse complement strand
TCTCGAGTGTAGTCAGCCGACCGGGTCGGGCTCCACACCACTTGCCGCGACCGATCGCGGAATCCCCCCCGATGCATGCTCCGCCCACCGCGGGAACGGGCGCCGCGCCGCAGCCGGACCGTCGCCCCCTCGAGCCGCGACGCCGCCCACCGCGCGGCCGACGAGCCGCGCCGCCGCCCATCGCGGCGCCGGGAGCCGCGACGCCGCCGGCCCGCTCCGTGCCGGCCGCACGCGGGCGTCAGCTGAAAAAATTGTCGCCGAAGAGATTCATCGGCGGACACGTGGTGACGGTGATGTCGCCGTTGACGCGCGTCTGGCACGCCAGGCGCATCGTCTCCTCGTTGCCGATGTAGGCCAGCGACACCGCCAGCCGACCGCGCTCGAGAAACCCCTTGGGGCTGCAGTTCTCCATCCCCTTGGTGACGAGCACGCGGCAGGCGCCGCACTGGCCCAGACCGTGGCAGTTCACGACCTTGTGGACACCCGGATAGAGGGCCACGCCGGCCTGGAGGGCCTCACGGCGCAGGTTCGCCCCCTCGGGAACCTGAATTTCCTTTTTCTCGTTGGCAAAGGTGATCTTCGGCATGGACAATTCCCGGTGGAGGCGACGGCCGGCCGATGAAGGCTCGCGTCGATCGATACTGTAGCCCCGCGGGCCGGGGCGTACCACCCGGACGGATCCGGCCCGGCCGCAGCCCGCGGGCCAAGGAGGAGGCGCCATGGCCGAGCTGACCAAGTACCAGCAGAAGATCGTCCAGAACTACTACGCCAACCTCGACACCGCCCTCCTCCAGCGGCTCGGCGAGCAGGTGACCGACCTCTACCTGGCCGAGGGGAAGAAGCGCGAGAAGCTCTGGGGCACGGTGACGGCGGCCCTGGCCAAGCTGGGCGTGCCCGCGGCGCGGATCGAGCGGATCCGTGCCTCCGACGACGCCAAGCAGCTCGCCAAGGTGCTCCAGGAACTGCTGGCGAAGGACTGACCACGCGGGGCCGCGGCGCCGCGCGGGGAGGCTTGCCCCCGACGCGACGGCCGTCCATCCTGACGGGCTCCGGGCGCCTCCGCGCCCCCTCCCCGTCGGGCCCGCCATGACCACCCCCTCCGATCGCCGGCTCCTCGTCGACGCGCTGCGCTGGCGGAAGTTCCCGGTCCTCGACGACGGGCACGTGGCCCTCGTGGACGTCATGGGGGACGACGCCGCGGTCGTGCAGGCGGCGCGCGTGAGCTACGGCGAGGGCACGCGCAAGACGAGCGACGACCGGCAGCTGATCCGCTATCTCCTCCGCCACGCCCACACCACCCCCTTCGAGATGGCGGAGCTGAAGTTCGTGGTGAGGGTGCCGATGGACTGCTGGCGGCAGTGGGTCCGCCACCGCACGGCGAACATCAACGAATACTCCACGCGCTACTCCCTGGCGATCGACTCGATGCAGGCCACGCGCGACGACGAGTGGCGCTCCCAGGCCACCGGCAACCGCCAGGGCTCGGAGGGCTGCCTGCCGGCCGACGCCGGCCGGCCGCTCACCGAGGCCGAGGCGGCGCTGCAGGCGGAATCGCGTCGCATCTACGAGGATCGTCTCGCGGCGGGCATCGCCCGCGAGCAGGCGCGCAAGGATCTTCCCCTCTCGACCTACACCGAGGCCTACTGGAAGATCGACCTCCACAACCTGCTCCACTTCCTGGCGCTGCGCATGGACGCGCACGCCCAACTCGAGATCCGCCGCTACGCCACGACGATCGGCGAGGAGATCGTGCGCCCTCTCTTTCCACTGGTGTGGGAGGCCTTCGTCGACTACCGGCTCGAGGCCCTGCGGCTCACGCGCCTCGACCGTGAGGTGATCCGCCGCCTCGCCGGCGCCGGGGCCGTGCCTGCCGACCGCACCGCCTTCCTCGCCGCCCAGGACCCCTCCTGGAGCGGGCTCGACCGCTGCCGCGAGCGCGACGAATGCTGGGCCAAGCTGCTGGGGCTCGGCCTCGTCGCCGAGTGAGCCGCCCGGCCGCTCCGCCACCCCACGGGAGACCTCCCATGCCCGCCCCGACCGCCGACCACCTCCTCGCCCTGTCGCGCAAGCTGCTCGAGAGCATCGTGGCCGGCGACTGGAAGACCTACTCCTCCCTCGTGGCCTACGACATCACCTGCTTCGAGCCGGAGGCGCGCGGGCAGCTCGTCGAGGGGCTCCCCTTCCACGAGCACTACTTCCGCGCCGCGGCCGGCGGCGGCAAGCCGGCGGCTCCGGTGACGACCACGCTCGCCTCGCCGCGCGTCCGCCTGCTCGGCGACGACGCGGCGGTGGTGTCGTACGTGCGGATGGTGCAGAAGCTCGACGAGGAAGGCCGCCACGTCACGGCGCTGTGCGAGGAGACGCGTGTCTGGCAGCGCATCGAGGGAAGTTGGAAGCACGTGCACTTTCATCGCAGTCTGCCCGGCTGAACCGGGCAGAACGCTCCTCGGCGGCCAAGCCGCCGATGGGCATCGCAGTCTGCCCGGCAGAACCGGGCAGAACGCTCCTCGGCGGCCAAGCCGCCGATGGCGCCGCAGCCGGGGCGGCAAAAGTCTCGTCGCCCCGCATCGCTTTGGACGGGCCGCTTGGCTGCTTCGATGCGGTAGGCGCGATCGGGGCGACTCGAGCGTTCGCCGACCCCGGCCGCTCCCCGTGCGTGAGGAAGCGGTGCCGGACCGGCCCGAAGCCCCGCCGGCCCCTCTCATTCCACGCCGAGCGCCGCGAGGCGCTTCGTCGCCTCGGCCTCCGCCTTCTCCATCACCTCGCGGATCGTCACCGGCGCCCCGCCGCGCCGCTTGCTCTCGTCGGCGGCCTCCATGAAGGCGTAGATCTCGAGCGTCTCCTCCGCCGTCACCGGCGGCGTGCCGGTGCGGAAGAAATCGACGATCGCCACCAGAAGCGGCCGGTAGCCGTCGAAGGCGCCCACCGGCGCGATCCCCTTCTCCCCGAAGGCCGTGCCGCCGTAGCCCGCCGCGCCGCGCCGGATGCCGCGGAAGGTGCCGATCCGGCCGTCGCTCCACAGGCCCGTCACCTGCTCGACGTCGGGGGCCGAGGTGCGCGTCACGCTCGTGCACCCCGGGCCGAGCACGGTGAACAGCGCCTCCACGCCGTGGATGCCGTACCAGAAGAGGTCGGGATGCGTCGGCTCCAGGCTGCAGGGGGAGTGGGTATCGGCACCGGTGAGCGGGCCGATCGACCCCCCGCGCACGGCCAGCGTGCCGGCGGCGAAGCGCAGCGACGACGCGCTGAACAGCGGCACCTTCCGCCGGGCCGCCAGGCGGTGGATCGCCACCGCGTCGGCCAGGCTCCCGGCGATCGGCTTGTCGACGAACACCGGCTTGCCCGCCGCGATGACCGGGATCACCTGCTCGAGGTGCGGCCGGCCGTCGTTGGTCTCGAGCAGCACCGCGTCGACGCGCCCGAGGAGGTCCGGGATCGCGTCGACGATCTCCACCCCCTGCCGCTTCACCTCCTCGGTGTAGCCGGGCACGCGGCTCACGCTCGAGGCGATGTCGGGGCTCCCCGGCGGATAGGCGGCCACCACGCGCCCCCCCGCCACGTGCTGGGCGTCGGCGGCGTCGTTGAGGAGCTTGGTGAAGGCGGTGGCGTGGGAGGTGTCGAGCCCGATGATCCCCACGCGGATCGGCGTGCCCCCGTCGGCCGGCTCGGCCGCCGGCGCCGGCGCGGCCCCGAGCGACACGAGCCCCGCCAGCCACCAGCCCCACGCCTTCGTCGCGCGCATCGCGAATCCCCCCATGGCCCCCGCCCTGCTCCCCGCGGCACGCGCCGTGCGGAGGGGTCGTGGCCGCCATCGTAGCCGACCGCGGCGGCGGCGCGACGGTATACTGCCGCCCCGCCCGACGAACGCAGGACCGCCGATGGACATCCACGTGCACGACGACGCGGCCGCCCTCGGCGCCGCCGCAGGCCGGGAGGCGGCCGAGGCGCTGCGCGCGGCCGTCGCCGCCAGGGGGGCGGCCACCTACGTCGTCGCCACCGGGGCCTCGCAGTTCGCCACGCTGGCGTCGCTCGTCGCCGAGAGCGTGCCCTGGGAGCGGATCACGATCTTCCACCTCGACGAGTACGCCGGTCTGGGCGCCGACCACCCGGCCAGTTTCCGCCGCTACCTCCGCGAGCGCCTCCTCGAGCGCCTGCCCCGGCCCCCCGCCGCGTTCCACGGCATCGACGCCGGCCACGATCCCGCCGCCGAGTGCCGGCGCCTCGCCGCCCTCGTCCCCGCGGGGAACTTCGACGTGGCGACGATCGGGATCGGGGAGAACGGCCATCTCGCCTTCAACGATCCCCCCGCCGATTTCGAGACCCGCGCCCCATACCTCGTCGTCCGCCTCGACGAGGCGTGCCGCCGGCAGCAGGTGGGGGAGGGATGGTTCGCGGGGCTGGCCGACGTGCCCACCGAGGCGGTCTCGATGTCGGTGCGGCGCATCCTGGCCACGGAGCGGATCGTCTGCTCGGTGCCCGACGCGCGCAAGGCCGCGGCGGTGCGGGGCGCCGTCGCCGGGCCGCTCACCCCCGACTGCCCCGCCTCGATCCTGCGCACGCACCCGGCCTGCGCGCTCCATCTGGACCGCGCGGCCGCCGCGGGGCTCCCCGGCGCCGCCGCGGGGGGGTGAGCCCGCCGCCCTCCCCGGATCCCGCCCCGTGCACCACGCCGAACCGCTCGACCTGCAGCTCAACGGCTACCGCGGCCTCGACTTCGCCGACGCGGCGCTCGATCCCGCACGCCTCGCCGCCTGCTGCGCCGCCTACCGGGCCGACGGCGGCGGCCGCTTCCTCGCCACGCTCATCACCGACGACCTGGCGGTGATGGAACGGCGCGTGGCCGCCCTCGCGGCGGCGATCGAGGGCGACCCGCGCATCGCCGCGACCGTCGCCGGGATCCACGTCGAGGGCCCCTTCATCAGCGGCGAGCGCGGGTTCGTCGGGGCCCATCCCGCGGCGCACGCGCGCGATGCGACGGTGGCCGACGCCCTCCGCCTCGTCGACGCCGGCCGCGGGCACGTGCGGATGCTGACGCTCGCCCCGGAACGCGACCGGGGCTGCGCCGCCATCGGAGCGCTCGCCGCCCGCGGCGTGCTCGTCGCCGCCGGGCACTGCGACCCGTCGCGCGCCTGCCTGGCCGAGGCCTGCGCCGCGGGGCTCTCCTGCTTCACCCACCTCGGCAACGGCTGCCCCCACCTCCTCCCGCGCCACGACAACGTCATCCAGCGCGTGCTGGCCTGCGACGCCCTGCCCTTCGTGACCCTCGTCGCCGACGGCGTCCATCTGCCCCCCTTCGTCCTCCGTTCGTGGCTCCGCCTCCTCGGCCCCGACCGGGCGATCGTGGTCAGCGACGCCACCGCCGCCGCGGGCATGGGCCCCGGCACCTACCGGCTCGGCGCGACCACCGTCACCGTCGGTCCCGACGGCGCGGCCTGGTCGGAGGACCGCACCCACCTGATGGGCTCCACCGCCACGATGCCGGTGCTGCGGCGCGTGCTCGGGGCCTCCGATCCCGACGGCGCGGGCCTCGATGCCGACGCCGTCGATCGCCTTCTGGCGGTGAATCCGCGCCGGGCGCTCGACGCCGCGGCGCGGCGTCAGGGATGACGTCCGAAGCCGTCGGTCAGGAGCCGCACCTCGACCTCCGTCCCCGCCTCGACGCGTTTCGCACCGGCGGGGAGCGCCAGGAGGGCGTCGGCCACCGCGAGGCCCACGAGATCGGACGAGCCGCTCCAGGGGAGCGGCCACGCCCGCAGGTCGCCCTCGGCCCCCTCCAGCCGGCAGGGGGCGAACACCGGCCGGTCCTCCGCTCCCTTGGCCGCCGCGGCCAGCCGGGCGCGGCGCCGGGGCAGATGACGGCGCTCGGGGGGATGGCCGAGGAGGGCCGCCAGCGCCGGGCGCGCGAAGAGCTCGAAGCAGACCAGGCTCGAGGCGGGATTGCCCGGCAGGCCGAAGACCAGCGTGCGGCCGCCGTCGCCCCGCGTCCGGACGCCGAACCACACCGGCTTCCCCGGCTTGAGGCGCACCTTGTGGAACACCCGCTCCACGCCGCAGGCGGCGAGGACGCCGGGCACGAGGTCGTAGTCGCCCGCCGACACGCCGCCGGAGAGGAGGAGCATGTCGGCGGCGAGCCCCTGCGCCACCATGGCGCGGAGCGGCTCGGGGCGGTCGGCCACGGCGCCGAGCACGACCGGCTCGGCCCCCAGTCCCGCCACCGCCGCGGCGAGCATCGGGCCGTTGGAATTGCGCGTCTGGCCGTGGCCGGGCAGCGCCTCCACGGGCACCAGTTCGCTGCCGGTGGAGAGGATCGCCACGCGCGGCCTCGGGGCCACGACCACGTGGGTGGCGCCGGCCTCGGCCGCCAGCCCGACCGCCGCCGGGCCGAGCCGCGCGCCGGCGGGGAGCACGTCGGCCCCGGCCCGGAAGGCGTCGCCGCACCGCGCCACGTGCTGCCCCGGGCGGAAGCGCGGATCGAGGAGCCGCACCCGCCCCCCGGCCCGGGCCGCGGCGCTGCCGTCGACGGCGCACTCGATCGGCACCACGGCGTCGCTCCCCGGCGGGATCGGCGCGCCGGTCATGATCCGCGCGCAGCTGCCGGGGCGGATCTGCAGCCGCGATGCGTCGCCGGCGGCCAGGTCGGCCACCACCTCGAGCTCCGCGGCGCCATCGGCGGACACGTCGGGGGAGCGGACCGCGAAGCCATCCATCATGGCCCGATCCCAGGGGGGTGAATCGGTGTCGGCCACCACCGGCGCCGCCAGGCGCAGCCCCGCGGCCTCGCCGAGGCGCATGCGCCGCGCCGGCAGCGGGGCGAGGCGGGCGGCGATCTCGTCGAGCGCCCGCGAGAGTTCGATCACGGCGACCTCCTCGGGCGGCTCCGGCCGCCGCCTCACGCCACGACCGGCCGCCCGCCCACTGCCAGAAAGGCGCGG
>CAISKG010000146.1 GCA_903885855.1 uncultured Planctomycetaceae bacterium | reverse complement strand
CTCCCGTCGCCACCAGGCCGGTCGGGGCGCCGGCCAGGCCGCGGACGGTGATGTAGTTCGACTCCGCCGAGGAGGCGCTCTCGCCGAAGGCGCTCTTGGCCCGGACGCGGAAGGCGTAGGTGGCGCCGTTCAAGAGCCCGGTGACCGTGGCCGTGGTGGCCGTGGAGACCCCGTCGGCGAACACCGTCCAGAAGGTGTCCTTGAGGCGGCGGTACTCGACCACGTAGTCGGTGATCGGCAGGCCGCCGTCGCGGGCGGGCTTCGTCCAGGTGAGCGAAGCCTGCTTGTCGCCCCCCACGGCCGTCACCGCGAGCGGCGCGTCGGGCACGGTGACCGGCATCACCGAGGCGCTCGGCAGCGAGGCCGGCCCGGCGCCGGCCGGGTTCACGGCCGTGACGCGGAACAGGTACTTCGTGCCGTTGACGAGGCCGCCGACCGTCGCCGAGAGGGCGGACGACGCGGCCCGCGGGTAGCGGATCCAGGCGGCGGCCGCGGTGTCGACCTTGTACTCGATGATGTAGTTGGTGATCGCGCCGCCGCCGTTGCTCGTCGGCGCCCGCCACACCAGATCCACCTTCGCATCGCCCGGCGTGGCCGTGACGATCGCCGGGGCGCCGGGGATCGTCATCGGCGTGATCGGCCCGACGGTCGCGGCGGTGCCCGCGCCGACCGGATTCACCGCCGAGACGCGGAAGGTGTAGCCGATGCCGTTGACGAGCTCGGTGACCACGATCCGCGTGGCCGTCGACGGATCGTGCGGGAAGGTGGTCCACACCGCCCCCGGGCCCGCCGCGAGATACTCCACCAGGTAGTCGGAGATCGCCCCGCCGCCGTCGGAGGTCGGCGTGGCCCAGGTGAGCGTCACCTTGCGGTCGCCGAAGGCGCCGACGAGGTTCAGCGGCGCCGAGGCGAAGGTCATCGGCACCAGCGCCCCCGCGACGTTGCTCGGGGCGCTCGTGCCCGCGGCGTTCACCGCGCTCACGCGGAACTCGTAGGAGGTGCCGTTGACGAGCCCCGTGACGCTCGCCGAGGTCGCCGCCGAGGCGGTGTGGGGGAAGGCCACCCAGGCCCCGCCGGCGGAGGGGCGGAACTCGATCGTGTAGTCGGTGATCGTGGCCCCGCCGTTGTCGGCCGGCGCCGTCCAGGTGAGGTCGACCTTCGAGTCGCCGCGCACGCCCGCCAGCCCGCTCGGCGCGGTGGCCACCGTCATCGGCGTCACCGGGCCCGAGGTCGTCGACCAGGCGCCGACCCCGTAGGAGGTGATCGCCGCCACGCGGAACACGTAGGTCGTGCCGTTGACGAGGCCGAGAAGGGTCGCGGTCGTGGCCGTGGAGACGCCGTCGGCGACGAGCGTCCAGGTCGTGCCGCCGTCGGTGCTGCGCTCGATGCGGTAGTCGGTGATCGCCGAGCCGCCGTTGTCGGCCGGCACCGTCCAGGAGAGCGTGGCCTGGGCGTTGCCCCCCACGGCCGCGAGGGCCAGCGGCGCCGACGCCGGAGCCACCGGCGTCACCGGGCCGGCGATGTTCGAGAAGCCG
>CAISKG010000145.1 GCA_903885855.1 uncultured Planctomycetaceae bacterium | reverse complement strand
GGCCTCACCGCCCCCGCGCGGGCGCTGCCCCGCAAGGCGCCGCCGACCTGCGGCGAGGAGTGCGTCGAGCGCCTCGGCAAGGAGATCGACTGGCTCGAGCACCACATCGACCGCTTCGGGTCGATCGTCGCCAAGCAGCCCGACGTGTGGGGACAGAGCCGCCTCACGCGCTACCGCTACGAGTACGAGACGCTCCTGGAGAAGGAACTGGGCAACTTCCAGGACCGGGCCAACGCCAGCCTGATGCGCAGCGACCAGTCGTTCGTCGGCGTGGCGATGGCCCTGGCGGCGGGGCGCCAGAGCCCCACGACGCCGCAGCCCGCGGTGCAGAACGTCCAGAACCTGATCTCCGACCCCACCCAGGCCTCCAGCGGCGTCATCGACCGCTCTCCCCCCTTCGCCGCGCCGCAGGATCCCTTCGCGAAGTTCGGGCTGGCCGACGACAACGCCGTGTCGCTCGAGCCCAACGTCCACCTCGACCACCTCTCCGGCTACATCGCCCACCTCCAGGAGCTGCGGCGCATCAACGAGGGGGACGACGGCGTCGACTCGCCGGGCTACGCCCTCAATCTGGTGCGCGTGCCGGTCTCGATCCTCCCCGGCAAGGTGACGCAGCAGGGCTACGGCGCCGAGATCACGATCACCGCCGACGCCGACCTCCGCCCCGACCTGCTGCCCGTCACCTTCCGCAGCCTCGTCGTCAACGATCTCGTCGATCTCCTCGCCCCCCCGCTGACCTTCGCCTGCAACTCGGGCGCCGCCCGCTCCGCGCTGTGCCGCGGCCTGGCCGTCGAGGAACTGCGGGCCCTCGGCGGCGACGCGGCCGACACCCTCGGCGAGGAGCGCCGCGACGGCACGCTCGAGCGCGTGCGGCGCGTGCTCCGCACGCACGCGATGTCGGTCTCCGTGCCCTCGGCCAAGATGCGCCGGGCGCGCATGCCGCTCCCCCCGGAGCAGGTGGTGGACGTGTTCGGGATGGTGCAGTCGGCACTGCTGGTGCGGGCGGCCATCGACTCCCTCGGCGGCCACCCCGCCAACCGCCCCTGCATCGACTACATGGACGTCCGCGGCTTCCTCGCCGAGGAGTTGGAGGCGGCGTACGACTTCCTCGCCCAGGACCGACAGGCGTCGGCTTGGGCGCGGATGGGGGAGTGGAACCTCGCCGAGACGATCCGCAGCCATCGCTTCGGCGAGCTCGAGCTGCGGCGCCGGGAGTTCTTCGAGTCGCTCGGGATCGACGAGACGGTGCCCGGCGAGCCGCTCGACCACGCGCCGACGCCCGCCGCCCCCTGCCGCGGCCCCTGCGGCAACGCCGTCGACGGCTGCCGGCTGTGCCGCACCACCACCGCCGTCCTCGCCTGGGCGGTGCTCGTGGAATCGGCGCTGCTCAACGACCGCCTCGTGGAGGACATGCGCAGCACCGGGGGCATGTCCGCTGCCGCCTGCGCGCTGGCCGGGCCGTTCTGGGGCCCCGACCCCGCCCCCGAGGCCCGCGACGCCTTCAACGACTACGTCCGCCGCCGCTGGCCGATCCGCGTCTTCGCCCTCGACCCGGTGACGCAGGAGCAGAACGTCGAGGACATGTACTCCCAGCGCCGGGAGATGCAGATGGCGATGGCGTTGGCCTCCGCCGGGGGCCGCTTCAACGGCAGCGCCATGACGCGCTACGCGCGGCGTCTGCAGACCGACCTGGCGACCATCGGCCTCAACAAGACCGCCGTCGGCTTCACGCACGGCGCCGACACCTTCGGCTGGCGATTCTACCCGCGGGTCCAGTCGCCCGCCACGAAGGGCAATCTCCAGACCTTCGCCGAGACGATCTGCGGCACGGGCGACTCCCGCCGCGCCGTCCTCTCCCAGCGCTGCCTCGAGCCCGGGATGCGCGAGTGCACGGCGATGATCGTGATGCCGTCGTTCGTGCCGACGCTCACGCTCGACGTCAGCACCCACTGGTTCGCCCTGGCCAACCCGGGCCGCACCGAGCAGGGCATGCGCGAAACCCTCAAGCTGTCGCGGAGCGTGAAATCGATGCAGGTGTCGGCGGCGGCCTGCGCCGACTGCGCCGGGGCCTACCGCGACGGGGAGGTGGCGCGCCTCCTGCGCCGCGTCGACCAGCTCGAGCGGCAGCTGCCGCTGCAGACGCTCGAGGCGCAGATCCCCTACGAGAACACCTCCGGCGGCTTCGAGCTCTTCGACACCGGCGTCACCGATCTGGCCCCCGAGCTGATCGGCTACTACGGCGCCGAGGGGATCGATCCCGGGGGGACGACGTCGCTGTTCCTGATCGGGAAGGGATTCAGCATCCACGACACCAACGTCATCGCGGGCGGGCGGCCGGTGAAGGCCACCCTCATCAGCCGCGACGTGATCCGCGCGGAGGTGCCGCCGGGCGTGCAGATCATCCGCCCCGACGCGGCGCCGGTGGCGCCGGCGGTGGCCCGGATCCTCGAGCGCGACGGTCGCCTCCTCGCCGGCCGGGGGGCGCCGGCGGCGGTGCCCCTGGAGGCCCCGCGCGTGGCCGCCCCGGTCGGCCGGACCACCCTCGGCCGCAGGAGCGTGGTGCTCGCCGGCCAGACCGAGGAGATCCCGCGGCCCGGGCCGGCCGCCGGGAGCCGCGTCATCCGGCTCCCCTCGGCGCTCGTCCCCGAGCGCGACCCCGCCCCGAAGCTCGACTTCGCGGAGCGGCTCGGGGCCCCGGACGCCACCTGCCCCGACGACCGCGAGGCCTGCGCGTCCTGCTGCACGCCGGTGGGATTCGTCGACATTCACCTCGCCACGCCCTACGGCGTCAGCGACCACCTCCTCGTGCCGGTGTACCAAGCCACCCCCGCGCCCGCCGCACCCGCTCCCGTGGCCGGCGACTGCGAGCTCTCCTTCACGCCCGACACGACGATCGACCTCACCACGGCGAGGACGAAGTCCGGCGGGTGGCGCGTGAGCGAGTACTTCACGAGCAACCCCGACCGGATCCTCGTCGAGGCCCCGCCCCACTTCGCGGCCCCGGAGCGTGCGGAGCTGCGTTGCACGCTGCGTGACGACGAGACCGGCGGAACGGTCGCCACGTTCGCCGTGGCCGCGCCGCCGTTCGTGGCGGCCCGCTCCGCCTACGTGCTCGCCGCGGGCGACCTGCGCAACTTCATCGGCGACACCTCCCGCCCCGCGACCGACAAGACGCTGCGCGGCGCGCTCAAGCCCTACATCGACCACCTCGGCGCCGGCCTCACGGAGGGCACCGACCCGGACGTCGAGCGAACCTTCACGCTCACCGCGGAGCTCGCCTCGGGCCAGCAGTTGATCCCGGTGCGGGGATCCGTGGCCGTGCGCGTCCACCCGCTGCGGGGCACCGCCCCCGCCGCGGACGATCCTGACGAGCCGCGGCAGACCCGCTGACGCCCCGCGCCGCCGGGCGGATCACGGGTTGACGACGTGCCGCGGGCTGCCGGCCAGGAACGCGGCCACGTTGCCGGCGGTGGCCTCGATGAGCCGGCGCCGCGCGGCCCGTGTCGCCCAGGCGATGTGGGGGGTGATCACGCAGCGCGGCGCGGTCAGGAGCGGATTGCCGCGCGACGGCGGCTCCACCGAGAGCACGTCGAGGCCGGCCCCCGCGATGCGCCCGGCGTGGAGCGCCGCGGCGAGCGCCTCCTCGTCGACCAGCGGCCCCCGCGCCGTGTTCACGAGGAACGCCGTCGGCTTCATGAGGCCGATCCGACGGGCGTCGACGAGATGGCGGTTCTCGGCGGTCAGCGGGCAGTGGAGGCTGATGACGTCGGCGCGGGCGAAGAGCGCGTCGACGTCGACGCGGGCCGGGTCGTCGACGCGGCCGCGGCCGGAATGGATCACCTCCATCCCCAGGCTGCGGGCGACGTGGGCCACCGCCCGGCCGATCCGGCCGTGGCCGACGATCCCCATCGTCAGGCCGGCCAGCTCCACCAGTTCGCCGTCCCAGTAGCAGAAATCGGGGCAGGCGCTCCAGCGCCCCTCGCGCACCGTTCGGTCGTGGTGGCCAGCGCGGTTGGTGAGCTCGAGCACCAGCGCGAACACCGCCTGCGCGACGCTCGCGGTGCCGTACTCCGGCACGTTGCACACCGGCACGCCCGCGGCCCGCGCCGCCGCCACGTCGACGACGTTGAAGCCGGTGGCGATCACGCACACCAGCCGCGGCCGCCCGGGCGCGGCGAAGAAGGACTCGCCGAGGACGGTCTTGTTGGTGATCACCACGTCGGCCCCCGCGGTGCGCGCCGCCACGTCGGCGGCGGCCGTGCGCTCGTGGACGACGAGCTCGCCGAGGGCCGCGAGCCCCTCCCAGGAGAGGTCGCCGGGATTGGCCGTGTGGCCGTCGAGGATCACGATGCGCGTCATGGATGTCTGTTCTCCGCGGATCTCCGCCGGCACACGGTCAGACGCCCCGCGGCACCGCCCAGTGCCCCTCGCGGTAGGCGCGGCGGAGCAGCGCGTCGGCCTCGGGATCGCCCACGATCCGCTCGGCGGCGGCGTCGAAGGCGAGCGTGCGACCGGTGCGGCAGGCGATGTTGCCCAGGTGGACCAGCGCCGCCGAGCGGTGCCCCTCCTCGATGTCGGCCGCGGTGCGCGGCGGCGGCGAGCCCCCCTCGGCGGCGCGCACCGCGGCGAGGAAGTCGTCGTGGTGGGGGCCCAGGTCGACGTTGCCCTGCATCTCCTCCACGAGCTTGTTGCGCTCCGAGTAGAGCTGCCAGCCGGTGCGCTTGCCGAGGATGAGCATGCCCTTGGTGCCGTAGAAGGCGTTGCCGTTCTCGTGCCCTTCCTGCACGTAGGGCGACCAGTCGCGCTGCTCGAAGACCAGCTGCCGTCTCCGCGACGACCCGGCCGGGGCCGGCCATTCCCAGACGCAATACTGCGTGTCGGGAAACTCCTGGTCGTCCTCGAAGAAGTACGTGCCCCCCAGCCCCGCCACGCGGTCGGGATGCGCGTCGACCCCCAGGCCCCAGCGGGCGATGTCGATCTCGTGCACGCCGTCGTTGCCGATGTCGCCGCAGCCGAAGTTGCGCCAAAACCGCCACACGCCCGGGAGCAGGTTCTTGCGGTAGGGCTGCCAGGCGGCGGGACCGACCCAATGGTCGTAGTGCAGTCCCGGCGGCGGCTCGCCGGGCTGCTCGCGGCCGATCGAGCCGCGGCGCTGGCTGTTCCAGGCCTTGCTCACGATCACGTCGCCGATGGCGCCGTCGCGGAGGCGCTGCATGGCCGCCTGCACCACCGCCGCCGAGCGCGACTG
Source organism: uncultured Planctomycetaceae bacterium (assembly GCA_903885855.1). GTDB lineage: Bacteria > Planctomycetota > Planctomycetia > Pirellulales > UBA1268 > QWOP01. The sequence goes on along the minus strand of CAISKG010000145.1, from coordinate 593 downwards.
CGTGCCCACCTGCATCGCCACGCCGTTGCGCCGGGCGGCCTCCACCATCAGCCGTCCCTCGCGCAGGTTGTGGCAGGCGGGCTTCTCCACGTAGACGTGCTTGCCCGCGTCGGCGGCGAGGATCGCGGCCGGGCCGTGCCAATGGTCGGGGGTGGCGATCCACACCGCCCGCACCGCGCCGTCGGCGAGCACGTCGCGGAGGTCGGCGGTGGTGCGCGGCGCCTCGCGGCCTGAGTCGGCCACGAGCTTCGCGGCGGACTCGAGCCGGCCCGCGTCGACGTCGCACACCCAGGCCACGCGCACGTCGTCGCGCTTCACGAGGCGCTCCAGGTGCCCGCGCCCCATGCCGCCGGGGCCGATCACCGCCACCGGCAGAGGGGCGGCGGCGGCGGCGAGCGCGGCGTCGGCGGCCAGCGCCGGCACCGCCGCCGCACCGGCCAGGAGAAAGCTGCGGCGCGACTCGTCCATGGGATGGCCCTCGGGAACGCGCGGGCACGCGCCGGCCCGACGGCCGGCATCCCCCCGCGGCGCGGCCCCAGCCTACCCGCCCCCCACCCCGCCGTCAGCCGGCCGTGCGGCCGGGGCGGCGCAGC
>CAISKG010000144.1 GCA_903885855.1 uncultured Planctomycetaceae bacterium | reverse complement strand
TCGTCCATCCGGCGGTAGAGGGTCTCGAAGACGGCGGGGGAGATGCTCACCTCGCCGCGGAAGGGCTGGTTCATGTCGATGATCAGGTACATCATCGTGCCCAGGAAGGCGGCCAGGATCCCGCCGAGCACGAGCTGCGTCATGAAGCGCGTGTCGAACATCCAGCAGAGGACGATGTTGAACACGGCCCCCACGAACATCACGTACCACATCGAGGCCGGCAGACCGCTGGTCACGGAGAAGAGGCGCATCCGCCGGCACTCGAGGAAGTGATTGAGCTGCCGCAGCGCCTCGGCGTGGAGGATCTCCTGCGAGGGCGTGCGCGGCTCGAAGTCGAGGAGGCGGTCGAAGAGGGCCTCGGCGCGGATCGTCCCCTCCTCGGGCACGAGCCCACGGCGCTGCAGCGGCCAGGCGTATTTGACGACGTAGCGCGTGTAGTCGCGGAGCAGCCAGCGCAGGTCGCGGCCGAGGGGCTCCGGGTAGCGGGAGACGTCCTCGTAGAGCGACGAGAGCGCCGCCGCCTCGCGCGTCACGTTCTGCTCGGCGTCGGAGTAGTTCTGGTAGGCGGTGACGGCGATCAGGCCGAGGAGCAGGCCGTAGAACACGCAGAAGCAGGAGAGGATGTAGCCGACGAGGTCGTTGAGGCCGGGGGAACGGCGGACGAACATCCGCAGGAACGGCCGCACCAGGACCGCCCCCGCCCAGTAGAAGCCGACGAACGACAACACCAGCGTGAGCGCGAGGCGCCACGGGTGCATGTCGTAGACCCAGCTGAAATCGTGGTTCATGGTGGAGTCGCGCGGCGGGGGGGCGGCGGACGATCACGCCCCTCGCGGGGGGATGGTACCAGGGACGCCCGGCCCCGTCACGGCGCCGCGGGTCAACGCACCTCTTCGCCGTCGATCGCGTACACGGCCAGATGCTTGCCGTCGGGGCCCTTGAGCTCGTCGATCCGGAAGGTGCCCGAGACGGCCACGGGGCGGATGGAGAAATCGGTCGATCGGCCCGGGAGCATGCGCACCACGACGCAGTCGTGGAGCAGCGCGCCGGGGCCGAAACAGCACTCCATGTTGTCGCGCACCAGCACGAACTGCGTGATCCCGCGCTGCTGGAAGCTCGGGAGGATGTAGCCGCGGATCCGCACGCGCTGCCGCTCGAGCGCCTTGACCGCCGCGGGCAGCACCTCCGGCGTGAAGGGATCCCCCTTCTCCAGCGGCAGCTTGACGTCGTCGAAGGAGATGTCGCGGAGCCGGCCATCCGGGGCGGGCGCCGGCTCGGCGGCGGGCGCCGGGGGCGGATCGGCGGCCGCGACGGTCGGGGAGGAGGGAGGCTCCGCGGCGACCTTCGAGGCATCGCTCACCGGGGCCCGCACCGGCGGCGCGGGCTTCGAGCAACCGCCGCTTGTGGCGACGAGACACGCCGCCGCGGCGAGCCCGTGGACGAAGGCCATGGATGGCGCCCCAAGAAGCCGCGTGACTCGACCGCCGCAGGAGGCGGCGGATCGGAGCCCGTGGACGAAGGCCATGGATGGCGCCCCAAGCCGCGTGACTCGACCGCCGCAGGAGGCGGCGGATCGGAGCCCGTGGACGAAGGCCATGGATGGCGCCCCAAGAAGCCGCGTGACTCGACCGCCGCAGGAGGCGGCGGATCGGAGCCCGTGGACGAAGG
>CAISKG010000143.1 GCA_903885855.1 uncultured Planctomycetaceae bacterium | reverse complement strand
GTGGATTGTGCTCATATCAGGATTGACGAATCACGTTCCTTCATGGGGAATTTCGCCCGGTGATGGAGCGGGTGTACGGCGACGGCGAGATCCGCGTCAACAGCATGCACCACATGGCGATCGACGACGTGGCGGAGGGCTTCCGGGTCACCGCCCGGGCGCCGGACGGCGTGGTCGAGGCGATCGAGAGCTGCCTCGAGAACTGGACGGCGATCGGCGTGCAGTTCCACCCCGAGGCCGAGACCGCCTCCGCCCTCGACGTGAAGATCTTCGAGGAGTTCATCATCGGCATCACCGGCGAGCAGCCGGCCGTCAAGCTCGTGGCCTAGCCACCCACCGTCATCCGTCCGGCCCGCAGCCCTCGGGTGGTTCGCCACCCGGGGCCGCGGGGGACGTGATGTCAGGCCGCGATCCAGGTGGCGGCCGGGAAACTGCGCAGCCACGTGAGCTGTCGCTTGGCGAGTTGCCGGGTCCGCTGCTGCGTGCGGCGGACGGCCTCGGCCAGGTCGATCCGCCCCTCGAGCATGTCGATGGTCTCGGCGTAGCCGGCCGCCTGGCGGGCGGTGGGCCCGATTCCTCCGGGGGTCGCGAGCGCGGCCCGCGTCTCGTCGATGATCCCGTCGGAGAACATCCGCTGCACGCGGAGGTCGATCCGGCGATAGAGGGCCGTCCGCGGCGTGTCGACGATCATCAGCCGCCGCTCGAAGACCGGATCGGGATCGGGCGCGAAGGCGTCGGAGAGGGGCCGGCCCGTCATCTCGGCCACCTCGAGCGCCCGGATCGTCCGCTTGGAGTCGTGGGGGTGGATCCGGGCGGCCGCCACCGGGTCGATCCTGGCGAGCCGGGCATGCAGCGACTGCCCGCCCACTCGCTCGCCCTCGGCGGCCAGGGCCGCCCGGATCCCCGGGTCGGCCGGGGGGAGCGGGGCCAGGCCGTCGCGCAGGGCACGCAGGTAGAGAGGGGTGCCCCCCACGAACAGGATCGCCCGCCCCCGCGACCGGCAGGCGGCCATGGCGTCCGCCGCATCCGCGAGCCATCGGGCCACGCTGTATGCCTCTCCGGCCGCCACCACGTCGATGAGGTGGTGGGGAATCGCACGCCGTTGCTCCCTGGTCGGCTTGGCGGTGCCCACGTCGAGTCCCCGGTAGACGGCCATGGAGTCGACGCTGACGATTTCCGCCCCGAGTCTGCGGGCCAACGGGATCGCCAGGGACGACTTTCCCGAGGCCGTGGGGCCCGACAGGAACCAGCAGTCGTCGCCGAGCGGCACGCGGGGGTGGCCCGAAGCCGCCTCCGGCCGTGCTACAGTTGAGGGCTCATCGGGTGCCGCCCCGGACCGTCCGGTCGCGTGCCCCGCCCCCCCGGGAGTCGTCGTCGACCGTGTCCGATTCGCGTCCATCGCCTCGTCGCTGCGGTGAGGTCCTCGAGGCCCTGGCGGGGGTGATCGCGTCCCGCAAGGCCGACCCGTCCGCCCGATCGTACACCACCCGGCTGCTCGCGAGCGGCGCGGAGGGCGCGGGCGCGAAGGTCACCGAGGAGGCCGGGGAACTCGTGCGGGCGGCCTGCGAGGAGACCGACGAGCGAGTCGTGTCCGAGGCGGCCGACCTGGTCTACCACATGCTCGTGCTGCTCGCCTGCCGCGACGTGCCGTTCGGCCTCGTGGAGACGGAGCTCGCCCGCCGGTTCGGCGTCTCCGGGCTCGACGAGAAGGCGGCCCGCGCCGCCGCCCCCAAGGGACCATCGACATGACGGATCATCAGGACCGCCTGCTTCGCATCGGCGTGCCGAGCAAGGGCCGCCTCGCGGAACTCTCCGCCCAACTCCTCGGCGATGCCGGCCTCTCGTTCCGACGCACCGAACGGGCGCTCTTCGCCCGCTGCCGCGACATGCCCGTGGAGATCACCTTCCTCCGCACCGACGACATCCCGGTGCTCACCGCCGAGGGGGCCATCGATCTCGGGATCACGGGGGCCGACCTGGTGTCGGAGAGCGGTGCCGAGGTCGTGCACCGGCTCGATCTCGGCGTGGGCAGCTGCCGGCTGGCGCTCTGCGTGCCGGACGACGCCGCGATCGACCACCCGCGCAAGCTGGCCGGGCGGAGGATCGCCACGAGCTTCCCCCGGGTGACCCGCCGCTGGCTCGCCGAGCGGGGCGTCGATGCCCACTTCGTCGAGCTCTCGGGAAGCGTCGAGGTGATGATCGCGCTCGGCGTCGCCGACGCCATCGTCGACCTCGTCGAGACCGGCAGCACGCTCGCCGCCAACCGCCTGCACGTGCTCGACGAGATCGGCCGCTACGAGACCGTGCTGATCCAGCACCCGGGGCTCGGCGACACCGCGCTGGCGGACCGGATCGTGCGGCGGCTCGAGGGCATCGTGATCGCCCGCAGCTGGTCGCTGCTGGAGTACAACGTGCCGCGGGCCCGGCTCGCCGACGCGGAGCGGATCACCCCCGGCTTCAACTCCCCGACGGTCATGCAGCTCGAGGATCCCTCCTGGTGCGCGGTGCGGGCGATGGTGAAGCGCGGCGAGGTGCATGCCGTGATGGAGCGGCTGGAGGCGCTCGGCGCCTCGGCGATCATCGAGACCCGCATCGGCAACTGCCGGCTGTGAGCGCGCATCCCGTCCGTCCCGTCGACCTCCGCCGTCCCCGGCCGCCGGCCCCGATCGCGGTGGTCGCCGTGGCCTGCGCGCTGCTCGGCGGCGCGGGCGTTGCGGCGCGGCAGCCGGCCGGCCTCGCGGAGCCGACGGCGGGCTCCGCCTCGGCCGTCGACGACTACTTCACCGTCCTCGCCGAACCGGATGGACACCGGCGGGCCCGTGACCTCGCCGAGACGATCCTCCGCGACCATGCCGACGACGCGCTCGCGCTCGACTCGCTGGCCTGGGGCATCCTCACCGACGACGCCCTGCCCCACCGCGACGTGGCCCTCGCGGTCCGGGCCGCCCGCCGGGCCCACGAGCTCACCGGAGGCGACGACGCCGAGGTGCTCGAGACGCTCGCCCGGGCCCTCGTGACGGCCGGAGAGCGTGCGGAGGGGCTGGCCCTCCACCGGCGTGCCATCGAACTCAGCGCGGACGATCCGTCGACGCGGCTCGTGCTCCAGGAGATCCTCGCCGAGTACGAGCGGCCTCCGGTCGACCCGGGGCCAACCGACGAGGAGCGGCTGAGGCTG
>CAISKG010000142.1 GCA_903885855.1 uncultured Planctomycetaceae bacterium | reverse complement strand
GGAGCCCGGCTGGCGGCAAGAACGCCCCTTCTCGTCGAAGGGGCATGTCGACCGGAGCGAAGGAGCCGTCGCGGGGCGGCGGCTCACGGACCCCGGTCGATTCGAAGAACCCACGTCAACCGTCGAAGACCGAACGGTTATCCAAAGGGAATAGCGGCGGCCGGACTTGAACCGGCGACACCCGGCTTATGAAGCCGGTGCTCTAACCAACTGAGCTACGCCGCCCCGCGGGCCGCGACGAGGCACGGCCCGACACCGAGACTATAGCCCTTTTTCCCGCGTCGTGCACGGGGCCGCCGCGCCCCCCGGGCGCGACCGAGCCCCCGCCGCACTCACCCCGCCGCGACGGCACGCCGGGACCGCCGCCACACCAGCGGCGTCCAGGCGCCGCTCTGCCAGCCGTCGCGCGTCGCGTACTCGCGCACCACGAGCCCCTCCGGGCCGAGCTCCACGTAGAAGAAAGCCTGCGCGGGCCCGCCGAAGTGGGAGGCGTTGTCGCAGTTGAAGACGTCGTACGCGCGGGGGGGCGGCCCGTCACCGGTGGGATCGTCAGCCGCCATGTCGCCGGACGAAGCCCCGTCGTCGGACGGCGCCGCGTCGTCGCCCACGCCGCCGACGGGCCCCGGCCGCACCGCGCTGCCGTCCCAGCGCCACACCCCCCGCGCGTGCGTGTGGCCGTGGAAGATCGCCGCCACGTCGTATCCCTCGAGCGCCGCGTGGAAGCCCGCCACGTCGGCTGGATCCCACTCCTTGTCGGCGAAGGGGGCGTCGGCGGGCACCGGCGCGGTGTACCGGGCGACGTCGACGTGGTGCACGAGCACCACCGGCCTGCCGCTCTCCCCCACCTCCTCGCGCAGATCCTCGACGAGGAACGCCAGGCTTCCGCGTGGCGCGTAGCGGCGGCGCCTGGCGATCCCCGGCACCTCCCCCACCACGATGCCCAGGTGGACGACGTGCGCGTCGCCGGCGTCCCAGGAGTAGTGGAGGCCGTCGGCCGACACCCGCGCCACGCCGGGGCGCCGGGGATTGCGCGCCACGATCCGGTCGATCGCCACGCCCACGGCCTGCGGGCCGTCGTGGTTGCCATGGACCTCGTAGACGGGGAAGTCGAGTGCGCCGTCGCCCCCGTCGAGGCCCATCGCGCGTTCGAAGGCGGCGATCTCGGCACGCTGCATCCGCACCGCGGCCTCCCCCTGCTTGTCGCCGGTGTCGATGATGTCGCCGGCATGGATCACGCCGCAGGGGCGGCGCACCGTGCCGCCGCCGGCAGGCGGTGGAATCTCGCTGCCCACGAGCCGGTTGAGGGTGTCGACGAGGCCCGTCGTCATCGCGGCCGAGGCCGGCAGCAGGCGGTCGGGAGCCGCGGCGTCGGCGAAGAAGTGGGTGTCGCCGATGACGAAAAACGACGTCGGCTCCTCGGCGGCGGCCGCGCGGGCCGGCCGGGGGCAGGCGGCTGCGGCGGCCAGCGCCAGGATGCCGCGGCGCGGGAGGCGGCGCATGGGGGCGGCTCGCAGGGGGCGGGGCGGGGTACAAAAGAAGCGGCCCGGGGACTCGCGTCCCCGGGCCGCTCGAAATCACCGATGGCTCCGGGGCCCGACTCACTCCACGAGCGAGCAGGACGCCTTCACGATCGCCTCGATCTTGGCGTCGTCGAGCTGGCCCTTGGAGAAGGCGTGGTTCGCCTGCACCTTGCCGCCCTTGTAGCAGACCACCGTCAGGTCGGCGTCAGGGGCGATCTTGAAATCCTCCGGGCCGTTCTTCGCGTCCTCGGGGACGACGAAGGCGATCCGCTTGATGTCGTTGCTCTTCACGAACTCGGCCGCCTGCTTCTTCAGGCTGTCGGCGTCGCCGCCGATCATGTTCACGAAGCTCGTCAGCTTGTCCGACTGGTGCTCCTCGACCTCCTCCTCGATCTTCTTGAGGAGCTTGGCGAGCTTGGCGTCGGCCGTGCGGGCGAACACCATCACCACCGGACGGGCACCCATCTTGCAGCGGTAGCAGAGGCTCTTGCCCGCCTCGACGCCGTCGTCGGGGTTGCCGGCCACCTTGGTGACGGTGAACGCGCCGACCTGATCCCCCACCTGGGGGCCGCTCGTCACCTCGGCCGGGGCCGCGACGGCCACGCCGAGCACCAACGCCACCGCCATCAAAAACGCCTTGCGCATGAAAACGAACTCCTGGGAGTGTGCGGCGATGCGGCCTCCGCCCGATTCCCGCCCCGAACGATTCGGCCCGGGCATCGGGACGGAGTACCGCCCAAATCTTGCCGCGGAAATCCTATAGCAGGTAGCCTCCCAGCGGCAACTTTTCCCCGGGAGAAAACCGATGGCCACCGCCGTTCCCCCCCAGGCGCCACGCCCGCCGAAGCCGCGGATTTCCCAGACCCAGCTCTTCATCGACGGCCAGTGGACACCGGCGCGGAGCGGGAAGACCTTCACGACGGTCGATCCCGCCACCGAGGAGGCGATCGCCGACGTCGCCGAGGGGGACGCCGCCGACGTGGACGCCGCGGTCCGTGCGGCGCGGAGGGCCTTCGACGAGGGGCCCTGGCCGCGGATGAACGCGCGGCAGCGCGGCCGGCTCATGCTCCGCCTCTGCGATCTGATCGAGGCGGAGATCGACGAGCTGGCGGCGCTCGAGAGCCTCGACAACGGCAAGCCCTACGCCGACGCGCGGAACATCGACATCCCGCTGGCGCTGGAGTGCCTGCGCTACTACGCCGGCTGGGCCGACAAGATCCAGGGCGCGACGATCCCCGTCAACGGCGACTACTTCTGCTACACGCGCCGCGAGCCGGTGGGGGTGGCCGGGCAGGTGATCCCGTGGAACTTCCCCATCCTCATGGTGGCCTGGAAGTGGGGGCCGGCGCTGGCGGCCGGCTGCACGATCGTGATGAAGCCCGCCGAGCAGACGCCGCTCACGTGCCTGCGGCTGGCGCGGCTGGCCCAGAAGGCGGGGATCCCCGACGGCGTGATCAACGTGGTGCCCGGCTTCGGCCCCACCGCAGGGGCGGCGGTGGTGCGCCACCCCGGCATCGACAAGGTGGCCTTCACCGGCTCCGGCGAGACGGCGCGGATCATCATGGGCCAGGCCTCCGACACCCTCAAACGGCTCACCTTCGAGCTCGGCGGCAAGAGCCCCAACATCGTCTTCGCCGACGCCGACCTCGACGCCGCCGTGGCCGGAGCGCACCTGGGCATCCACCTCAACCAGGGGCAGTGCTGCTGCGCGGGCTCGCGGCTCTTCGTCGAGGACTCGATCCACGACGCCTTCGTGGAGCGGGTCGTGGAGCTGTCGCGGAAGCGTCGCGTGGGGGATCCCTTCCACCCCGACACCGAGCAGGGCCCGCAGGTCGACCGCGCGCAATTCGACAAAATCATGGGCTACATCGAGTCGGGGAAGCGCGAGGGGGCGACCTGCGCCGCCGGCGGCAAACGCCACGGCTCGAAGGGCTTCTTCATCGAGCCGACGGTGTTCACGAACGTCGCCGACACCATGGCCATCGCCCGGGAGGAGATCTTCGGGCCGGTGCTCTCGATCCTGCGATTCAAGGACGCCGACGAGGTGATCCGCCGGGCCAACGCCACCGACTACGGGCTCGCCGCCGCCGTCTGGACGCGCGACGTGGCGCGGGCCCACGACGTCGCCCGCCGCCTCCGCGCCGGGACGGTGTGGGTCAACTGCTACGACGTGTTCGACGCCGCCGCCCCCTTCGGCGGATTCAAGCAGTCGGGCTTCGGCCGCGAGCTCGGCGAGCGCGGCCTCGATCCCTACCTCGAGACCAAGACCGTCACCGTCAGCCTCGCGCCCCACTCCCGCGGGTGATCGACACCGTCGTGCGTGGGACACCGCAGGCGCCCGCGCGGGCGATCGTTCCAATGGCCCTGGCCACACCGGGGGACGCCGGGGGCCGATCGCCCCCCGGCTCCGGCGGCCGCGGCAACGTCCGCCACCTCCTCCGGAGAACTGCCGATGAATCGGATCCGCTTCCGCCGCCTCGCGGCATGCGTCGCGGCGGCCCTGCCCTCGCTCGCCGGCGGTCCGGGGCTCGCGCAATTGCCGGTCGCCTACGACCTGCGCGGCGTCGCCACCGCCGGGGGCACCGTCGCCTGGGTGTCGGCCGTGCAGAACCAGGGCACCGCCGAGGACTGCTGGACCTTCGCCTCGGCGACGGCGATGGATTCCAACCTCCTCATGCGCGGCTACCTGCCCACCGGATCGACCGCCCCGCAGCCGGAGGTGTCGAGCTGGCACCTCTCCACCGCCAACGGCAATCCGAACCAGCTCGACGCCGCCCTCGCCTTCGGCAACGCCTCCAACTGGGGCACCAGCGGCGAGTATCCGGTGCTCGGCTACGTGACGCGCGGGGCGGGCGAGTGGGCGATCCCGAGCGCTCCCAACCCCCTCACGCACGTCGCCACCTTCGGCGGCGGCCCCGTGTCGAACAACGCCTCCGTCACCCCATCCAACAGCTTCCCGGCGAGCATCGCCGACTGGGATCTGAACCGCCCCGACTCCGAGTTCACCCCCAACCCGATCACGTCGCTCCTCCCGCCGGTGAACCAGCCCGCGGCGTGGCGCGTCACGAAGATGTCGATCCTCGACCAGGGCTTCTCGAACAACCTCGGGCTGCCCACGGTCAGCGGCACGAGCACGATCGGCGGCACCCAGTACCAGACCTACTCCTTCACCCAGGGCGCCGCCGACCCGCAGGTGCAGGCGGTCAAGCAGGCGATCCTCGCCGGGGGCGCGGTGACGACCTTCGTGAACGCCGACTACCGGGCGTTCTCGATGCTCGCCCCGGGCGCCTCCAACTCCCCGACGGTCAACGTGCAGTACGTCAATCCGCAGATCGCGACGGGATACTCCGACCATTCGGTGACGATCATCGGCTGGGACGACACCCAGCCGATCGCCTCCGCCAGCGGCTCGACGACCGGCGGCTGGATCGTGCAGAACAGCTGGGGCACCGACGACATGGGGGACGCTGTCGGGACGACCTTCGGCACCTTCTGGGCCTCCTACGACGACGCCGTCATCGGCCGCAGCGGGGTGGCCTCGTTCGAGCTCACGCCGATGTCGGGCTGGTCGCAGACGGTGCTCCAGAACGAACTGGGGCCGATGGAGTCGTCGAGCGACTTCGACGTCATCGGGGGAGCCCCCTACGACCAGACGGGCTGGATCGGCAGCGCCACCGGCATGGCGCCGATCGGCGCCTCGAGCGTGATGTCGATCCTCACCCCGGCCGGCGACGGGTGGCTCGGCGGGCTCGGTCTGGCGACGCAGATCCGCGGCGTGAGCGTCGACGTGTCGATCTACGAGTGGGATGCGGCCCTGCAGTCCTTCGGCACGCTCCTCGGGACGTCCACCTTCGCCAACGATTCGATCGGCTTCTTCCTCGGCACGCTCCCCGCGGCGCTGTTCCTCGAGGGGGGGCAGTCGTACGCGGTGCAGCTGGACTACGAGCAGGGGGGGGCTCCGGTCACGGGGGCGGCCCCGGTCACGATCGGCGGCTCGGGGATCAACGGCTGGCTCGACAGCGTCACCGCCGGGCTCTCCTACTACCTCGACGGCGGGAGCTGGATCGACCTCAACACGCTCGACTTCACCTCGAGCTCGGGCCCCGACGCCCACGGCGGCATCCTCTTCCTCAAGGGCTACCTCTCGACGGTGCCCGAGATCGATCCGGCCGGCATGGCCAGCGCGATGGCGCTCGCCGCCGGAGCGCTCTCGTTGCTCGAGCGGCGGCGGGGGCGTCAGCGCGTCGCCGCGTCCTTGCCCGGGAGCAGGCCCCTGGCCACGTCGGCGACGTTGTCATCGTCGTCGTCGGCGAGATCCCGGAGGGCCTTCGTGGCGTCGGGGGTGCCGAGGGCCGCCAGGAGCGGCGCGATCTCCATCCGCACGCGGACGTCGTCGTCGTCGGCGGCCGCGATGATCTCCTTGGCGAGTCCGGGCACGGCGTCCGGGAGATCGGCGATGGCGTAGGCGGCGGCGTGCCGCACGTCGGCGTCGTCGTCGTCGAGGGCCTTGGCCAGGGCGGCGGGCTGGTCGGCGGCGCCGATGTCGCCGATCGCGGTGATCGCGGCGGCCCGCGTGTGGGCGTCGGCGGCGGCGCCGGCCACCTTGGCGAGCGCCGCGGAGAAGCCGGCGGCGGCCTTGCCGCGATCGCCGATCACCTCCGCCGCCGAGGCCTGCAGATCCTCGTCGTCGCCGCCGAGCGCCTCGAGGAGGATCGCCCGGGCACGCGGCGCCTGCCGGCCGAGGCCCGCGAGGGCCCCCACGGCCGCCACGCGCACGAACGGATCGGCGTCGCCGAGCAGCGCGGCCGCGGCGTCGCCGGCGGTGGCGCCGGCCTGGGGACCGAGTTCGCCGAGCGCCGAGACGGCCGCCTCACGCGTCTCGGCATCGTCCGAGCCGAGCATGCCGACGAGCGCCGGCGCGGCCTGGATCGCCCCCGGGCCGATCTCACCCAAGGCGTCGACGATGCCGATCAAGACGTCGCGGTCCTTCTCGGCGGCCAGCGCCCGCACGAGGGCACCGGTGGCGCCGGCGGCATCCGGGCCGATGGCGGCCAGCGCGCGGACGGCGCTGCCGCGCACCATCGCGTCGCCGTCGGCCAGCGCGCGGGCGAGGAGGGCCGAGGCGTCGCGGGCGTCGGGGCCGATCCCGGCCAGCGCCGCCGCGGCCGCCGCGCGCACCAGCAATGCCTCGTCGCCGAGCAGGCGGCCCAGTTCGCCCGTGGCCGCGCGGGCCTCGGGCCCGATGGCCGCCAATGCCGCCGCGGCCCCCTCCCGCTCCAGGGCCGTCTTCGAGCGGAGAAGCCTGGTCACGGCAGGCACCGCCGACTCCGCCGCCGGACCGTAGTCGGCGATCGCCACCAGCACGCTGGCGCGCGTCTCGGCGTCGGCCGCGCGGGTCGCCGCCCGCGCGAGGGCGTCGACCGCGTCGTCGACGGCGTCGTCGTCATCCACCGGTCCGATCGCACCCAGCGCCGTGGCGGCCGCGCGCACGAGCGCCGTGTCGTCGGCCCCGAGGAGGGGGATGAGGGCGCCGGCCGCGGGGGCGAAATCGGGGCCGTCGTCGTCCGCCGCGCCGTCGGCCGGGTCGCGGTCGGCGATCGCGGCGATCGCGAGGGCCGCCACGAGGCGGCCCCGCGCGTCGGGCTCGGCGAGCGCCGCCACGAGCTTCGGCAGCGCGGTGGAGGCGTCGGCCTCGGAGAGCCGGCGGAGTTCGGCGACCTTCGCATCGCCTCCCTGCCACGCGGGGCACAGCGGGGCCAGGGGGCCGGCGAGCAGCAGCAGCGCGACCGAAACGGGGAGCCGGAGCGGAATCTTCACCGGTGGTGTCCTCCGTGGTGGGAGTGCGAGTGGTGCGAGTGACTGTGGGAGTGCGAATGGGAATGGTGCGACGACGAATGATGCGCCGCGCCGCCGCGCCCCCCGGCGTGTGCGGCCGCGTGCGACGGATGCGCCGTGGCGTGCGTTCCCGAGTGATGCGACGAGGAGTGGTGCTCGTGCGAATGGTGGTGCGAGGAATGGTGGTGATGGCTCGAACTGCCGGAGTGGCTGCCGTAGCCGCCTCCCCAGCCACCGCCCCCCCATCCCCCGCCCCATCCCCCGCCCCAGCCGCCGCTCCAGCCGCCGCCCCACCCGCCGCCATGCCGGTACCACCCAGGGGCGTAGCCGAGGCCCGGCCGGCGCACGTAGTCGCGCGCGCCGATCGTGACCGACTCCCGGACGGCGGGGCCAACGGCCGCACGGCCCACCGGCTCCCCCAGCGCGAAGACCTTCGTGGCGAAACCGGTCGACCTGGCCAGGTCGGCGGCGGCGGCGTCGGCGGCGGCGCGCGTCTCGCGACCGCCGTAGAAGGTCCAGGCCGCCTTGTCGGACGGCCGGTAGTAGACGTCGAACGGCGCGGCGCAGGCCGCCGCCGCCCAGAGGGCGAGGATCGGCGCCGCGAGACGCAGCGTGAGGCAGGGCGACATCGGCGATCTCCTCGGATGGCAGGAGCCCGGGCGGAGGGAACGCTCCCGGGGGCTACCCGATGGTAGCGGATCGTGCCATGCTTTCCACGGCGTGCGGGAGCGTGTGGGCGGTCGCCCGTGGCGGCCACGCGGCGTGGACGACGGCATGACGACCAGCGACGACGGCGATGGGGTCGGCCGGTCCGGCGACGCCACGGCGCGCGTGACGCTCAGGCACGGCGTCTTCTGGCCCCCCTTTTTGGCGATGCTCGTCACCGCAGGGCTGAACCTCGCCCTTCCGGAGGCGTTCGGGACGCGCTTCCGGCTCGCCAACGACTGGCTCCTCGACCACTGCGGCTGGCTGTTCGTCGCCGCCGCCTTCGCGTCGCTGGGGATGTGCCTGTGGGTCTGCGTGTCGCCCTTCGCTCGGGTGCGCCTGGGAGGCGTTGACGCCACGCCGCTGCTGGCCTTCTGGGATTGGTTCGCGATCACGCTGTGCACCACGATCGCGGTGGGGATCCTCTTCTGGTCGACCGCCGAGCCGGTGAGCCACTTCGTCGATCCCCCGCGCTCGCTCGGCCTCGAGCCGCGCTCGCCGGAGGCGGCGCGCTTCGCCCTGGCGGCGCTCTACCTCCACTGGACCTTCGTGCCGTACGCGATCTACGCCGCGGCGGGGCTGGTGTTCGCCTTCGCGCACTCGAACATGCGCCTCCCCTACTCCCTCGGCTCCACGCTCGTGCCCCTCCTCGGCCCGCGCCTCGCCGGCCGGCTCGGCGGCCTCGTCGACGGCCTGTGCCTGTTCGCGCTGGTGGCGGGGATGGCGGCGTCGCTGGGCACCGGGATCCTCACGATCGCCGGCGGGCTCGAGGAGGTCTGCGGAATCCGCGGCGGGGCGCCGGTGTGGGCCGGCGTGGCCGCCGCGATCGTGGCGACGTTCGTCGTCTCGAGCGGCACCGGCCTCATGAAGGGGATCCGCATCCTCTCCGACGTCAACGCCAAGGGGCTGCTCCTCCTCGGCGTGGTGGTCTTTCTCCTCGGCCCGTCGCTCGAGATCCTTTCCTCCGGCGCCGTGGCGCTCGGCGAATTCGCCCGGCGCTTCGTCGGCGTGGGGCTGGAGATGGGGCTGGGCGGGGGCGATCCCTGGGCGCGGAAGTGGAGCGTCTTCTACTGGGCGGTGTGGCTGGCCTGGACGCCCGTCACGGCCTGCTTCCTGGGGCGCATCGCCCACGGCCGCACCGTGCGGGAGTTCATGCTGGTGAATCTCCTCCTGCCGTCGCTGTTCTGCATCGCCTGGATGGCGGTCTTCGGCACCACGGCGCTACGGCTCGAGCAGGGAGGGACGGATCTCGCCGGCGAGGTGGCCGCCAACCGCTACGAGAACGTCTCCTACGCGGTGCTGCGTTCGCTCCCCGGCGGCGCGTGGCTGGTGGCCTTCTACCTCGCGGCGGCGTTCGTGTGCTTCGTCACCTCCGCCGACTCCAACACCTCCGCCATGGCGTCGATCAGCTCGCAGGGCATGTCGCGGGAGAATCCCGAGGGGGGGCTGGGCACGAAGGTCGCCTGGGGGCTGCTCGTCGGCCTCACCGCCTGGGCGATGATCACCTTCGCCAACGTCGACGGCATCCGCTACCTCTCCAATCTCGGCGGCCTGCCCGCGACGCTGCTGGTGCTGCTGGTGCTCGGGTCGCTGGGGGTGATCATCCTCCGCCACCGCGAGCTCGACGCCACCGGCGGCGGCCCGCCCCCCGGGGCTCCGCCGCCACCTCGGGCCGGGGCGGGGTGAGCGGGGCAGGATCCGCCGGAGGCGCTCGCGATCGCGGCGCCCGCGCGGGAAGGGCAGGGAGGGGCCCGCGGGACGCGCGATTGGCCGCCTCCCTCCCCGCCGGGATATGCTCCTGGGCTCCGCCGCGGCCCGCACGGGCCGCCGTCGAACCGAAGGGAACCCGACCGATGATCCTCCCCCCCAACGCTCCGGCCCGCCTCCGCCCGCCGGGCCTCCTCGTGCCCGTGGCCCTCTGCATGGCCGCGCTGGCCGCCGCGGTCGGCCGGGCCGACGAGCCGGCCTGGCGGCCGCTCTTCAACGGCAAGGACCTCGCCGGCTGGACGCCGAAGATCCGCGGCCAGGCCCTCGGCGACAACTACGGCGACACCTTCCGGGTCGAGGACGGCCTCCTCAAGGTGGTCTACGACCCGGCCAAGTACCCCACCTTCGGGGAGAAGTTCGGCCACCTGTTCTTCGACGAGCCCTTCTCGCGCTACCGGCTGCGGATCGAGTACCGGTTCGTGGGGGAGCAGTGCCCCGGCGGCCCCGGCTGGGCGATCCGCAACTCCGGCGTCATGCTCCACGGCGAGGATCCCAAGGGCATGACGCTCGACCAGGACTTCCCCGCCTCGATCGAGGTGCAGTTTCTGGGGGGCGCGGCCGAGGGGGAGCGGACCACCGCCAACCTCTGCACCCCGGGCACGAACGTCGTCTACCGCGGCAAGCTCCACACGCCCCACTGCACCAATTCCTCCTCCAAGACCTACCGCGGCGCGGACTGGGTGACGGTGGAGATCGAGGTCGACGGGGATCGCGTCATCCGCCACACGATCGACGGCACGGCGGTGCTCGAATACGAGCAGGCGCAGCTCGATCCCGCCGACGCCCACGCCGCGAAGCTCGCCGAGGCGCGCGGCGGCCGGCTCCTGCTCGACGGCGGCACGATCTCGCTGCAGTCGGAGAGCCATCCGATCGAGTTCCGGCGCGTCGACATCCAGGAGCTGCCGCCGCGGAAGTGACGCGGACGGCGGGGAAGGAGGGGGGCAGCATGCGGGTCAGGAGCGGCGGCGGGTGGCGGGCGATCCGCTACACCTTCAAGAAGGCGCGCGAGGCGGGGGGCCTGCTCAAGCTCTGGAGGGCGATGCGCACCCGCAACGCCTGCAAGACCTGCGCGCTGGGCATGGGGGGCCAGTCCGGCGGGATGGTGAACGAGGCCGGCCACTTCCCCGAGGTGTGCAAGAAGTCGTTCCAGGCGATGGTCGCCGACATGCAGGGGGCGGTGAAGCCGGAGTTCTTCGCCACCTACTCCGTGCCGCAGCTGCGGAAGTTCTCCCCCTACCAGATGGAGCACTCCGGGCGGCTCGTGCAGCCGGTCGTGCTCGAGCGGGGCTCGCAGCATTACCGGCCGATCTCCTGGGACGACGCCCTGGATCGCGTGGCGCGGCGCATGAAGGGCTCGGCGCCGGAGGAGACCTTCTTCTATTTCAGCGGCCGCTCGAGCAACGAGGCCGGCTTCCTCCTCCAGCTGCTCGCGCGCCTCTACGGCACGAACCACGTCAACAACTGCTCCTTCTACTGCCACCAGGCCAGCGGCGTGGGCATGGCCAGCGTGCTCGGCACCGGCGCCGGCACGGTGAAGCTCGACGACCTCGAGCGCGCCGACATGGTCTTTCTCATCGGTGGCAATCCCGCCAGCAACCACCCGCGCATGATGCGCACCCTGATGACGGTCCGGCGCCGGGGGGGGAAGGTGGTCGTCGTCAATCCGATCGTGGAGACGGGGCTCGTCAACTTCTCCGTGCCCAGCGATCCGTGGAGCCTCGTCTTCGGCACGAAGATCGCGAGCACCTACGTGCAGCCCCACGTGGGCGGCGACCTCGCGCTCGTGTACGGGCTCCTCAAGCGCGTGCGCGAGCTCGGCGCCTGCGACGAGGGCTACCTCGCCGCCCACACCCACGGCTGGCCGGAGCTGGCCGCGCGGCTCGACCTCCTCGAGTGGCCCGAGATCGTGGCCCGCTCGGGGGTGTCGAAGGAGCAGATCGACGACGTCGCCGAGCAGTACGCGGGCTGCCAGCGCGCCGTCTTCGCCTGGACGATGGGCGTCACCCACCACCTCCACGGCGCCGCCACGGTGCAGGCGATCGCGGCGCTGGCGCTGGCGCGCGGGATGGTGGGCAAGCCGGGGGCCGGGCTGCAGCCGATCCGCGGCCATTCCAACATCCAGGGCCTCGGCACCGTGGGGGTGACGCCGCAGCTCAAGGAGGCGATCTTCCGCCGCCTCGAGGAGACCTACGGCGTGCGGTTGCCCACCACGCGCGGCTACGACACCCTGGAGTGCCTCGACGCGGCCGACGCGGGGCGGATGCGGCTGGCCTTCTGCCTCGGCGGCAATCTCTGGGGGGCGAGCCCCGACGCCGCCTTCGCCGGGCGGGCGCTGGCGAAGTGCGACACCGTCGTCACCATGAGCACCACGCTCAACACCGGCCATGCGGGGGGGCTGGGGGCCGAGGAGACGATCATTCTCCCGGTGCTCGCGCGCGACGAGGAACCGGAGGCCTCCACCCAGGAGAGCATGTTCAGCTTCGTGCGCTACTCCGACGGCGGCCCGCGGCGCCACGAGGGGCCGCGGGCGGAGGTGGACGTGATCGCCGACCTCGCCGAGCGCGTCCTGGGGCCGGTGGTGCGCGGCAGCGCCGGGCAGGTGCTCGATTGGCGCGAGATGCGCCACACCAGCACGATCCGCCGGGCGATCGCCCGGATCGTGCCCGGCCTCGAGGCGATGGCCACGATCGACGAGACGAAGAAGGAGTTCTCGATCCCCGGCCGGGCGCTCGACGCCCCGCGCTTCCCCACCGCCGACGGACGGGCCACGCTCTTCGTGCACGATCTCCCCCCGCCCCCCGACGGGCTGCAGCTGATGACGATCCGCAGCGAGGGGCAGTTCAACACGGTCGTCTACGAGGAGGAGGACCTGTACCGCAACCAATCGCGGCGCGACATCGTCCTCGTGCACCCCGACGACATCGCCCGCTTCGGCCTCGTGGCCGGGGGCCGCTGCCGCGTCACCAGCGCCGCCGGCGAGATGCGCGGGCTCGTGGTGTCGGCCTTCCCCGAGATCCGACCCGGGGCGGTGGCGATGTACTACCCCGAGAGCAACGTCCTCGTGCCGCGCTCGGCCGATCCCCTCTCGCGCACGCCCGCCTACAAGAGCGTGGCGGTGACCGTGGGCGCCGACGACGCCCTGCCGGTGGCACGGCCGGCGCCGGTGCTCGTCGGGGCGGGAATCCCCAAGGACCGCATGAAGCAGTGCTGAGCGCCCGGTGCGGCCGACGCGGGCCGGGGCATGAAAAAACCCTCCCGGGGCGGAGGGCCCCGGGAGGGTCGAAGGGTCACCGGATCGCCGCGGCGCTCACAGCGCCCGGCCGCCGCCGCCGGGCCCGCGCATCTGCAGCTTCGAGGTGTCGAAGGGGGCTCCGCGGAGCGCCTCGAGCTTCGTCTTCTGCTCCGGCGAGAGCATCTCGAGCGCCTTGGTGTACATCGTGCGCCGCATCTCGGCCGGGTCGCCGCCCCCCTGGCCGCGCATCGACTGCATGGCCGCCTGGAGCTTCGAGACCTGGTCGTCGGTGATGCCGAGCTCCTTGGCGACCGTCTCGTCCATGAGCGCCCCGGCCCCGAGGGCCTGGATGCGGATCTCCTTGAGCCGGCCGAGCTGCTTGGCGTCGAGGAGCCCCGCCACCTTCTTGTCGTCCTCGGCCTGGCGGGCGCGGCGCTCCTCCATCCACTTCTGCCGCTCCTCGTCGGTCATGTCGCGCGGGTTGCCGCCGCCGCCACCGCCGCCGGGGCCGCGCTGCGGCAATTCGGAGGCGACCTTCGACTTCTGATCGGCGGAGAGGCCGAGATCGGCCTGGACCGCCTCCTGGCGGAGCAGGGCCGCGTGGGACATCATCCCCCCCATGCCCATGCCGCGGCCGCGGCCGCCGGGGGGCTGGGCGGAAGCGACGGGCGCCAGCAGCGGCGCCGAGGCGAGGACGAGCGCGACGAGGAGGACGCGGCGGACGGGGCGTTCCATGGGAGGTCCTGCTGGAGGGGGGGGAGGCGCGCCGGACGGAATCCCCGCCCCGACCGTTCCCCACGGCCCATTGAACCGTCGCCGGGGGGAAAAGTTTCGCGTCAGGGCGCGGCGTCCGCGGCGGGCGGGTCGTCGAAGAGCGATTTCTGGCCGTGATCACCACGTCGTCGGGGGCGGGGCGGAGCGGGCTGCCCCGACGATTCGAGCGCCAAGAGCAGGTCGCGGGCCCGTTCCACGACGGCGGAGGGCACCCCGGCCAGCCGGGCCACGTGCACGCCCCAGCTCTTGTCGGCCGCCCCGGGCGCCACCTGATGGAGAAACACCAGCCGGTCGTCGTGCTGCTTGACGAGCACCTGCACGTTGGCGACGCCGGGGAGCCGGTCCATCGCCGCCAGCTGGAGGTAGTGGGTGGCGAAGAGCGTCCGGCAGCCGGTGGCGCCGTGGAGCCACTCCACCACCGCCTGGGCGATCGCCAGGCCGTCGAAGGTGCTCGTGCCGCGCCCCACCTCGTCGAGGATCACGAGGCTCCGGGGCGTGGCGCGGTTGAGGATCCGCGCCGTCTGGGCCATCTCCACCAGGAAGGTGCTCGCGCCGCTGGCGAGGTCGTCGCCGGCCCCGATGCGGGCGAAGAGACGGTCGACGATCCCCACGCGGGCCCGGGCCGCCGGCACGAAGCTGCCCGCCTGCGCCATCACCGCCAGCAGCGCCACCTGGCGGATGAAGGTGCTTTTGCCCCCCATGTTCGGCCCGGTGACCAGGAGCATCGAGGGCAGGGGGCCTGCTCCGGGCGCGTCGGCCGCGGCGCGCGCGGCGAGGAAGACGTCGTTGGGAACCACCGTCCCCGCGGGGAGGAGCTCCTCGAGCACCGGATGGCGGCCGGCCACGATCTCGAGGACGCCGTCGGCCGCGATCCGCGGGCGCACCCAGCCGCGCGACCGGGCCACGTCGGCGAAGCTCGCGAGCACGTCGAGCCGGGCGAGGATCGCCGCGGCCCGGTCGAGGCGGTGGCGCCGGGCGGCGACGAACTGGCGCAGCTCCTCGAGGATCTCGAGCTCTCGCCGCAGGGCCTCGTCCTCGGCACCGAGCACCTGCCGCTGGCGGTCGTCGAGCTCGGGCGTGGTGTAGCGCTCGGCGTTCTTCACCGTCTGCTTGCGGACGTAGTCCGCCGGCACCTTCGCCGTGTGCCCGCGGCCGACCTCGAGGAAGAAGCCGAACACCCGGTTGAAGCCGACCTTCAGCGACGGGATGCCCGTGCGCTCGATCTGCTCCGCCTGGTAGCGCGTGATCCACGCCTTGCCGCCGCTGGCCATCTCCTGCAACTCGTCGAGGCGGCCGTCGCAGCCGGGGCGCACGAAGCCGCCGTCGCGTGCGAACACGGGGCAGCCCTCGCGGAGCGTGCCGCCGATCCGCGCGGCGACGTCCTCGAGGGGATCGAGCCCCTCGCGCAGCTCGCCGAGCAGGCCCTCCTGGCCCACGAGCGCCGCCACGATGCCCGGCAGCACCGCCGCCGTGCGCCCGATGCGCTCGAGGTCGCGCGGGCCGGCCCGGCCCGACATCACGCGCCCCACGAGCCGCTCGATGTCGCCGATGCCGTCGAGCAGGCCGCCGAGGCGCTCGGCGAGCGCCGGCGCCGCGACGAGCACGCCGGTGGCGTCGAGGCGCCGGTCGATGGCGGCGGCGTCCACCAGCGGCGCCGAGACCCACTCCGCCAGGAGCCGGGAGCCCATCGGGGAACGCGTCCGGTCGAGCACGCCGGCCAGCGAACCGGCGCGCCGGCTGCCCGTGCCCGCGGCGGTGCGCACCAATTCCAGGCTGCGGCGCGTCGCCTCGTCGATCTCCATCCGCTCGCCGCGCCGCCACGGGGCGAGGGTGTCGATGCGGCCGATGGCGCTGGGCTCGTTCTCGTCGAGATACTGCACCACCGCGCCGGCGGCGACGATGCCGGGGAGGTCGCCGGGGAGGTCGAATCCGAGCCCCTCCAGTCGCGTGCCGCCGACGGCCCGGTCGAGCGCCGCGCGCGCCGTGGGCTCGTCGAACCACCAGTCGGGCCGCGCCGTGAGGGGCACGGCGCGGCCGGCGGCGCGCAGCCAGCCGGCCACCGCCTCGCGGTCCTTCTCGGCGCACAGGCACTCCCCCGGCTCGAGGCGCTGGACGAGATCGGGGAGGTCGTCGGCCGGGATGACCGCGGCCTCGAAGGCGCCGGCCGCGACGTCGATCCACGCCAGACCCACCAGGACCGCTCCCTCGGAGCCGGCCGCGGGACCGTCGTCGGGGGCGGCGGCGGGGCGCGGCCGGGCCTGCGGCCGGGGGAGCACGGCCAGGAGCCAGTTGCGGCGCGACGGGTCGAGGAGCGATTCGTCGGCGGCGATCCCCGGCGTGACGATCCGCGTCACCTCGCGCCGCAAGAGCCCCTTGGTCGTCTTGGGGTCGTCCACCTGCTCGCAGATCGCCACGCGCCGCCCGGCGGCGACGAGCTTCACCAGCTGCGGGTCGAGCTGGTGGTGCGGGAAGCCGGCCATCGGCAGGGCGTCGGGGCCCTTGTCGCGGCTGGTGAGGGTGAGGTCGAGCAGCGCCGCGGCCTCGCGGGCGTCGTCGCCGAAGAGTTCGTAGAAGTCCCCCATGCGGAAGAGCACGAGCGCACCCGGGCACTTGGCCTTGGCCGCCTCGAACTGCTGCATCATCGGGCTCGTCGGGCTCGTCATGGGAGGGGATTGTAGCGGCCTCGGGGCCGGAGCCCGACCTTTGACGGCCGCGCGACACAGCGGCCAGAATCGCTCCCCCCGCGCCGGGCCGTCGGGATCCCGGCCGCGCCGCCCGCCCCGCGTTCTCCCCCCTCCCCGCGCCCCATGACAGCCCCCGCGCTCTCCTCTGCCGCGCCCGATGCGGATCCCGCCGGGGGCGGACGGGTGGTCTTCGGCGCGGGATGCGTGGAGCGGATCGGCGCCTGGCTCGACCGTGCCGCGCCGCGCCGCTTCCTGCTCGTCACCGATCCGGGGGTGATCCGCGCGGGGGCCGTCGGGCGGGTGCTCGAGGGCGCCGGGCGGCGCGTCGCCGCGGTGTTCGACGGGGTGCCGCAGGACTCGGGGCTGACGGTGGTCGAGGCGGCCGTGGCAGCGGCCCGCCGCGCCGGGGCCGAGGGGGTGATCAGCGTCGGCGGCGGCAGCGTGCTCGACACCGGCAAAGGGGTGGCGCTCGCGCTGGGGCTCGGCCGCGCCCCGGCCGACCTGCTCGGCTTCCGCCTCCCCCCGGGCCGCCCGGCCCTCCACGCGGCGCTGCCGACGACCGCGGGCACCGGCAGCGAGGCCACCGACATCGTCGTCCTCAAGGACGAGCGCACGGGGCTCAAGGCCTACATCGGCGACCGCCGTGCGATCCCGGCGCTGGCGATCCTCGATCCGGCGCTGACCCGCTCGCTCCCCGCGGCGATCACCGCCGCGACGGCGATGGACGTGCTCGCGCACGCCGTCGAGGCGATCGCCAGCCCCGCGGCCGACGCCCTCGCCGACGACCGGGCGCGGCGCGCGATCCGGCTGGTCGACGGCCATCTCCCCCGGGCGCTCGCGTCACCGGAGAACCTCGATGCCCGCGGGGCGCTGCTGGCGGCGGCCCACCTGGCGGGCCGCGCGCTTGTGACGGCGCGCGTGGGCGTGGCCCACGCGCTGGGCCATCCGCTCACGGCACGGCACGGGGTGCCGCACGGGCTGGTCAACGGGATCCTCCTGCCGCACGTCGTCCGCTGGAACGCCGCCGTCCCCGCCGCGTGC